>JAQUCE010000074.1 GCA_028686345.1 Kiritimatiellia bacterium | reverse complement strand
GGCTAGCAGTTCCGAAGTTCACCTGATCAGCGGCGGTTGTGTCCGTCACACCCGGCACCGACGCGCCCGTACTGTCGCCGCTCCAGTTACTGTCAAGGCCCCAGGTTCCGCCAGCTGTGCCGAACCCAGCTGTGTCACTGTTGTTATCCCAGTAATTCGTGGTTCCGTATGCAGCGAAGGTAGCAGCAAACGCCGCAACAGCGGCAATTAAGGTCATTATAGATTTCTTCATTTTTTAAACTCCATTTTGCTTATTTCAAATTAATGAATATAGTATAACAAAACATTCAAACAACGCAAATCCATTTTTTCACATGCCTGTTGCAAAATGCCGCTCGTAGAGCGGCTGCTACACCTAAAGCAGCGGGCTCATAACCACCAACCTTTCAGTTGGCGCGAAGAGCTCCCGCACATTGATAAACTCAGCTTGGTTGCCTGCCTGTCTGCGTAACACGCAAAGAGGCAAAGACTAGCTGCTTTAGGGTCAGGACAAAAATGCGGCGCGGGCATTAGAGGCGGTGATGTCGGCGATCACATCTGGTGCGATATGGCGCAGGTCAGCGATCTCGTCACAGATCAGCTTGAGATTGGAGGGCTGATTGATTGGCCGGTTGTTTTCATCCATGGCTGCGGGAGTCCCGCCAGCCGGAAAAAGATCCGGAGCATCGGTTTCGATCAGAAGCTGGCCAATAGGCACCCGGACTGCCGCGCCCCTGACAGTCAATGCTTTTGGATTGCACACCGAACCGGCAAAGGAGAGGTACGCCCCCATTGCAACAAAGCGACTCATGATCTCCGCTGAGCTCGAGAACCCATGCACAATCACGGACGGCAGGCGGCTGGCAAAGGGTTGAACACACTCCGCTAAATCTCCCCACGCGCGTGCCCCATGCAGCACAACAGGTCGGCCTAAGCGCACTGCTAGCTCAAGCTGGATTGTCAAAACACGCTGCTGCAACTCACGTGAGATTGATTTACGGATTCCATCCACGCCAATCTCCCCCACTGGCGCGCACACATTTTGATCCAGGTAGTACTCCAACAGCTCAGGCCAATCATCGGTGAGCCCTTCAACATACCAAGGATGGATACCATAGGCCGGCAAAACAACCAGCCTGGCGCTGGTATGATCAGCTGCAACCCTCTTGACCGCCTGCCAATCCGCTGGCGCAGTGGCGCAACAGCAGATTCCAGTGACTTGGGCCTCAATAGCTCGCTCCATAACCGAGGCGAGCCTTCCCGCAAATCGGGGATCTTGCAAGTGTGCGTGTGCGTCAAACATTGTTAGAGATTAGGGGTTAGGGGTTGGGGGTTAGAGGTTGAGGGTTGGGGCGCAACCCTTCGGGGTCGGGGTCGGGGTCGGGGTCGGGGTCGGAATCGAGGGGGGTGGAAATGATCTTTGATCCCCGGTTTATCTCCTGCAAGTTGCTCCGCAGCCCAGGCTGAAAGCGGTTTTTTGACCTGGTGACCCGGTGACTTGGTGACCTGGTGACCTGGTGGCATTGCATACTAGCGCAGCGCAGTGCGGCAGGCGAACCTTTGTGTACTAAGCCTGCTGAATCAGACGATCTCGGTGGCGGCTTTAATGTATTGAGCGCGCTCAAAGCCATGGCCGTCGTGCAGATCTGTCTCGCGCAATTTGCCGCGGAACGAGGCGATATCCGGGTAGCCTTTGGAGTCCATCCACTGGCTCAAGCGATCTAAAATCTGTTGAATAGGAGTCAGGCTGCGATTCTTGAGTAACACTGAGCAGCAATAACCGGCGTTGGCTCCCACAAGCAGCGCCTTGGCCAGCTCGTCCCCGGAGTGGATGCCGCCGCTGATCGCAATATCGCATTTGACCCAATCGCGCAAAACCGCGGCCCAGCGCAGTTGGGAGGGAAAAACCGAGGGGGTGGAGTAGTTAGGCTTGTAAAAGACAGACTCATCAACCAGGTTGATATCAGCGTGCAGGAAGCGGTTGAACAGCACAACACCTGACGCACCGGCTTGAGCTAAATGGCGTGCAAAGTGAAAGAGGGCGGTGTAATGGCGGCTGAGCTTGACCGTGACCGGCAAGGCCACCGCGTCGTTGACAGCCTGCATGATCTTGACATGCGCCTCTTCAACCTCGTTCGAGCTTTTCTTGATATCAGTCGGCATATGGTAGAGGTTAAGCTCAATCGCATCCGCGCCGGCATCCTCGATCTTGCGGGCATAGTCCACCCAAACAGTGGAGGTGGCGCAGTTGACTGAGCTGATAACAGGAATCGACACCCTCTCACGCATGGCCTTGATGTTTTTGAGATACTTTTCCGGCCCCAGACGCGCGGGCAGGTCGGCGCACAGGTACTCCATGGCAAACCCGCTGGTGTCGCCTTCAAGCACATCATACATATTGCCGATATCAGCGCGAATCTGCTCCTCAAAGATTGATTTCACCACCACAGCGGCGGCGCCGGCCTGCTCCAGATCAGCAACACCCTCCGGCGAGCTGGTCAGAGGCGAACTGGAGATGATCAACGGATTTTTGAGTTTAAGTCCTAAATAAGTTGTCTCTAAATTTGCCATGTTTTGCTTGGGGTTAGGGGTTAGGGGTTAGGGGTTAGGGGTTAGGGGTTAGGGGTTAGGGTAGCCAACCTGGCGTTACATAGTCGAAACTTAAATATTGCTTCTCCAATAAATATTTCTCACAGAGGCACAGAGAGCAGCAGTATATTACTGCTCTGAGAACTCTGCGCCTCTGTGAGAGATAAAAAACGTGCATACGAAGATCGAAAATTAAGGCGGCACGCCACAGGCTAGCTGCGGATCTGGCCGGCTGCCGCCAGCATGCGTGCTTCAACACTCTGAATCTCGGCAAAGCCCTGCGAGCTGACTGGATTGAGCCCGTCGCTGGCCTCCATCGAAGAGTCGGCCTCATTGTAAATGGAGGCCGCGCAATCGGTCAGCGAGTTGAAGAAGATATTGCCTTTATAAAGAGCGACCTCAACCGTGCCGCTGGCATGGCGCGCGAAAACATCAATTGCAGCGCGGGCTGCCTGAGTGACTGGGTCAAAATAACGGCCGTCGTAAATCTGGTCGGCAATCAGCTTGGAGAGTTGCCCGAACAGCAAACCTGAGCGACGATCCAGGGTTGCCTGATAGACAAAACGCAGGCAGGTTGCCAGCAGCTCCATACCAGGGGCCTCATACACACCGCGGCTCTTGGTGCCGATAACCCGGTTCTCCAGGGCGTGCTTCATGCCAATCCCGTTGTGTCCGCCAATGGTATTGGCCGCAACCATGGCCTGCAGCGGCGAAACATCCTCACCGTTGATCTGCATTGCCATACCCTGATTAAAGCGGACAGTAAACTTCTCAATCTCGTCCGGCGCATCCGCTGGCCAGACACCCATGGTGGGCTCCACAATCAGCATCGAGGTTTCCATGCTCTCCAGATCCTCGGCCTCATGCGAGAGGCCGGCGAGATTGGAGTCGGTGGAGTATTTTTTCTTGGTGCCGACAAACGCCTGAACGCCGTGCTGAGCCAGATAGTCAACCATCTCCGTGCGTCCGGGAAAACGTTTCAGCAACTCCGCGTCCCGCCAGGGCGCATAGACACGCATCTCAGGGGCCAGCACGTTTGTATAACGTTCAAAACGCATCTGGTCATTTCCACGTCCGGTAGCGCCATGCACAAGCACCGCGCAGTTGTGACGCCGCATCTCCTTGATCAGCCCGCGCACTGTAACAGCGCGGGCAATGCCGGTTGAGTTCCAGTAGCCGCCATCGTACATGGCCTGGGTTTTAATAACCTCAAAACAAGCCTCCGCCATCGGCACTTTTAAGTCAACAATGTAGGTATCAACGCCGCAGGGTGCCATGCGCTTTTTGATATCATCAATGTCGATCTCATCCGGCTGTCCAAGATCAGCTGCAAAGGCAACCACATTGACGCCAGCTTCGACCATCACCTTTGAAATTGTCCGGCTGTCAAGTCCGCCTGAAACACAGGCGCCGACTGTCATCCCTTTTAACTCAGTTAAGTTCATGCTATTACTCCAAATTTACGGGCAACATGATGTTGCCCCTACGGGTGCGGGCAATATAAATGTTGCGGGTGTGGGCAACAAGAATGTTGCCCCTACTCTTCTTCGTCGCCGAAAAGCTGTTCCAGAGCATCGCCGATCATCTCCATAGCCTCTTCCAGATCGCTCTCGCTCACATTCAGGGGGGGGAGCAGACGAACCACGTGCTCGCCAGCGGTGCAGCACAAGAGCCCCATATCACGGCAGGCGTCGACCACCTCCTTCGCGGAGCCCTCGACCACCATTCCGATCATCATACCCAAGCCGCGGACGGCCTGAACCTGCGCATACTGATCCACAAACCCATTCAAGCCGGCAACCAGCAACTTGCCGTGCTCCGCGGCGCTTTTGAGCATGGACTCCTCCTCAATGGCCTCAATCACCGCCAACGCGGCCGCGCAAGCCAGCGGGTTGCCGCCAAAAGTGGAGGCATGTTTGCCTGGGGTGAATTTATCCGCCAAATCAGTCGTGGCCACCAAAGCGCCGATCGGGAAACCGCCACCCAGCGACTTAGCCAGCGTGAAGGCATCCGGTTTGACCGGATAGTGCTGCCAGCCGAACCACTTGCCGGTGCGCCCCATGCCGCACTGGATCTCATCGCAGAGCATCAGCAGCCCTTTCTGATCACAAAGTTTGCGGACACCAACCATAAAGCTCTCCTCAGCGGGGAGAACACCGCCCTCGCCTTGAACCGCCTCGACCATAATGGCGACTGTACGCTCATTGACGGCAGCCTTAACAGAGTCCAAATTATTAAACACAGCGTGCACAAAGCCGACCGGCAGGGGATCAAAACCATCCTGAACCTTGGTCTGGCCGGTGGCTGCGACTGTTGCCAGTGTGCGGCCATGGAAGGAGTTCTGCATGGTGATGATCTCAAACTTACCTTTCTCACTGCCCCAGAGACGGGCCAGCTTGATCATCGCCTCATTCGCTTCCGCGCCGGAGTTCGCGAAAAAACACTTGCCACTCAGCGAAAGCTTGGAGAGACGCTGCGCCAGCAGGGCCTGGTTGGCGTTGTAATACAGGTTGGAGCAGTGCATCAAAGTCGCGGCTTGCTCCTGAATGGCGGTAACGACCTTTGGATGGCAGTGCCCGACATTTAAAACGGCAATTCCCGCCGAAAAATCAAGGTAGGTCATCCCATCCGGATTACGCACTTTGCACCCATGTCCACTAATCAATGTGGCTGAGGGCGCGTATGTGTTCATAACATACTGGTTAAATAACTCGGCTATATCTGTGCTCTTACTCATCTGCTACAATCTCCGTTCCTACACCTTGTTTTGTGAAAATTTCCAATAAAAGAGAGTGCGACATCCGTCCATCAACAAGGTGTACTTTTCCGACACCGGATCTGATCGCCTCGACACAACTGTCCATTTTCGGCAGCATGCCCCCCCCTACAACTCCGCTCTCCTTCAACCTCAGAAGCGAGCTGACACGCACTGTTTTCAAAAGCGTTTTTTGGTCACGAACATCCATCAGCAGGCCAGGCACATCGGACACAAAGGCCAGCTTGCGCACCTTCATTGCTTTGGCCAGCGCCGCCGCGGCTGTGTCAGCATTAATATTATACAACTCTCCGCGGGCGCAGCGGCCCAGCGGAGTCACCACGGGAATCATGCCCGCGTCAATCATCTTAAAAACTTTTCGGGTCTCCACCTTGACCGGCAACCCCACATAACCCCAGTCGCGCGTGCCACCAGTCTCGGGCGAGGGCGCGCTCATCCGTTCGACCGTAAAAATCTCATCGCCATGCAATGCGCAGGCCGCTGCATTATGTTTCTGAAGCAGCGCGACCACGCCGGCATTGACCTCATGCTTGATAACACTCTCAACCACTTTCATGCTCACGCTATCGGTCACGCGCAGGCCATCCACAAACTCCGAAACAACACCCGCGTTTTGCATGCCGCGCGAAATAGCCTTGCCGCCGCCATGCACCAGAACCACCTTCATGCCAACCGCGTTCATAAACACAATATCGGTCAGCAAACCCTCCAGGTTCTCCACGGAATCCATAACGCTGCCGCCCACCTTGACCAGCACCACAGCGCCTTTAAAATCCTGAATATAGGGCAGTGCCTCAATCAGCACATCCGCTTTTCTGATTATCTCTTCCATAAACCTTCTTTCAATTGGACAGAGCTAAACCCTGCACCTGCAACCACTACATTACGTGGTGTACTCCGCATTGATTGAGACATAGTCATGGGAGAGGTCACATGTGAAGACTGTATCGCATCCATCACCCAAATTCAAATTAATCTCCACCTCGAAAAAGCGCGCTTTCATTGCGCGCCGCATAGCGTCCAGCTCACCTGTCTGAGCAACTCGGCCTTGATCATAGGCAACAATACCGCCAATGCTGATCTGCACGCGTTGCTCTTCAACAGCAGCACCGGAGTAGCCCACAGCGGCAATCACACGTCCCCAATTTGGATCAACACCAAACCAGGAGGTTTTAACCAACGGCGACTTTGCTACAGCGCGGGCCACGAGCTGCGCATCAGCGGCGGTCGCGGCGCCGGAAACCTTGACTGTCACAAACTTGGTGGCACCCTCGCCATCCATCACAATTTTTTTCGCCAGCTCCAGGCACAGGGTTTTCAGCGCGTCAACAAACCGCTCCCACTCCGGGTGTTCTTGACTCAAACTTTGATTGCCGGCCTGCGCTGAAGCCATTGCTATCACAGTGTCGTTAGTGCTCTGATCGCCATCAACCACAATCCGGTTGAAGCTGATCTCAACCGCGAGGCGCAGAGCCATATCCAGGGCATCGGCGGCGATCACGGCATCGGTTGTAATAAAAGCGAGCATGGTGGCCATATTCGGTTCGATCATCCCGGATCCCTTGGCCATGCCGCCAATCGCAATCCGCCTGCCGTCAATTTCCAGCTCAACCGCAACCTCTTTTTTAACGGAGTCGGTGGTCATGATGGCGCACGCGGCGTTGTGCCCGCCGTCACGGCTCAGCGCAACAGCGGCTTTCTTGACACCCATCGCAATTTTGTCCATTGGCAGGTGCACGCCAATCACCCCGGTGGAACAAACCAGCACCAGTGACTGATCAATGCCCAGCGCGGCGGCGGTCAAGCGGCCCATTTCATGGGCATTCTGCAACCCCAGCGCACCGGTGCAGGCATTGGCATTTCCGCTGTTGATCACAACCGCCTGCGCCACGCCCGACGCGCTCCGCTCACGGTCAATCAACACTGGTGCCGCCGCCACTTTGTTGGAGGTATAAAGCGCGGCCACGACACACGGCTCATCCGCAACCAACAGTGCCATATCTCTACGACTGGTGTACTTGACAGTTGCCTCAACCCCGGCGGCCTTAAACCCGGCGGCGGCAGTTACTCCGCCTTCTATATGTGTAAAACTCTGCATATCAGTAACGAGATAAAACATTATAACTCTGCCTGTGATGGCTCACAGATCAACTAAAATCTTCAAAAGTCCTATATAATTGAATATTTTGGCGCTAAAGTCGATAAAAAACAGAGTTGATCACGATATTTTACACGGTTTTTGCTTTTAGCGCCTTTAAACGCCTGTTTTTAAAGGTGCGCATCTGCGAATCGGTGCAATAATCCACCGTATAACGGCGGATTTACTTCATTGTAACATAAGTATGTCCTCCGCTATGCGGTGGACAACAATGATTTTGAAGGTTGTCCGGCAATATGCACCGACTCGCAGATGCGCCTTTTTTAAAGGGAGTTGCGGTTTTCAGCGAATTACGATACTATCTATGCCATGTATCTGCCTTGCACCCTCAACGAGATCAAAGCGCGCGGCTGGGACGCGCCGGATATCACTCTGGTTTCCGGTGACGCCTATATTGACTCGCCCTTCTCCGGCGCTGCCTTAATCGGCAGGGTTCTGGAACAACAGGGATTCCGGGTGGCAATCATCGCGCAGCCGGATGTCGACAACCCCGCCGATATCACCCGGCTGGGAGAGCCGCGGCTTTTCTGGGCGGTCTCCAGCGGATGCGTTGATTCAATGGTGGCCAACTATACCGCCTCAGGCAAAAAACGCAGACACGATGATTTCACACCAGGCGGCATTAACAATGCCCGCCCAGACCGGGCAATCATCGTCTACTGCAACCTGATTCGCTCCGCTTTCAAGCCCTGCAAGCCGATTGTGATCGGCGGCATTGAGGCCAGCCTGCGCCGTATTGCCCACTATGACTGGTGGTCCGACAAGGTGCGGCGCCCGATTCTCTTTGATGCCAAGGCGGACATCCTGGTCTACGGCATGGCGGAACGCACAATCATTGAGCTGGCCAATGCGATTAAAGAGGGGCGGGAGTGGCGATCAATCCGCGGCCTCTGCTACCCTCAGCCATCAACTAAAGAAAGTCCGGCAGATGCGGTGCTGCTGCCTGATTTCAAATGCGTGGCGGAGAAATCCGGCGCAGGACACAAAGCCTTCCTTCAAATGTTCCGGATCTTTACGGAGAATCAGGAGCCGCAGAGCGCCAGAGCACTGGTTCAATCGGTTGACACCCGTAGCCTGATTCACAATCCGCCGGCACAGATACTGACCACCGACGAGCTTGACAGCTGCCACAACCTGCCCTTTGAGCTGAATGTTCACCCCGATTGCCTGCAAAAAGGGGCGGTCCGGGCCATCGACACCATCAAGTTTTCGATCACAACCCATCGCGGCTGCTACGGATCATGTAACTTCTGCGCCATCGCAATGCACCAAGGACGCAGAGTCATCAGCCGCTCCGAAAACTCGATTGTCGCTGAGGCCAAGCGTATGACAGAGCACCCTGACTTCCGAGGGATCATCAGCGATGCAGGTGGGCCAACCGCCAACATGTATGGTTTTGAGTGTGCGCACAAAATAAAGCACGGAGCCTGCGCTGACAAACGCTGCCTCTATCCAGCGGTCTGCCGCACTCTCCAGCCAACCCACCAGCCGCTGATCAACCTGCTAGCGCGCCTGCGCGCGCTGCCGAAAGTCCGCAAGGTCTTCACAGCCTCGGGCATCCGTCCGGATCTGGTGGCAGCGGATCAGCGGCATGGCAGAGAGTACATCGAGTGCATCGCGCGGGACCATGTCTCAGGGCAGCTAAAGCTGGCGCCCGAGCATGTAAACCAACGGGTGTTGGAGTTTATGGGCAAGCCAGACAATCGCTCCCTGCTGGAGTTCAAGCGGGTCTTTGAGGAGAGCAGCCGTGGTTTACAGCTTAAACAATTCCTTACCTATTACTTTATCGCCGCGCACCCAGGATGTTCCCTGGAGGATATGAAAGAGCTGAAACGCTTTGCCACCCGGGAGCTACGGCTCTCACCTGAGCAGGTTCAGATCTTCACCCCCACCCCCTCCACCTGGTCAACAGCCATGTACTACACAGGCATTGATCCGTTCAGCGGTCAGAAAATCCATGTGGCCCGCGGCGCGCGGGACAAACAGATGCAGAAGGATGTTCTGCAGGAATAAAAAGTTACTCCACGATGAGATTAGTCGCTTACCGAAGGGCAAGACAAACATGTTGCTCCTTAAAAACATGTTGTCGCTGGAACCATCCTTGTCCCAACCCTAATCTCAATCCTTCTCTCTTTCGACCAGCCACAGGCAGCCGTTATTTGATTAGGATTGTGATTAGGATGAGCACATCGATGAGATTTCATCTCAAGCGTCCAGCTTGAATGAAAATGTTTTCTGCAAGCAAGATGCTTGCACTACTCCATTATCACTTTTACAGTAACCTCTGGCAAAAAACAACTGGTTACACTTGACTTACACAACAACAATGTATAAATTGTGCAGCGGTTTGATAATTAGGTCGGCTGGCGGGTGCCACCGTTAGTCGCTTAGGCGAATAGAAAAACAATTAATTGGTCTTTCAAAAAAATTGTCTGGTGGGCTTCAGCTTGCAGCTCGTAGTAAGTCGACCAGCACCGCGATGCGAAAAACCAAGTACAAAACACGACCCGGTGATCAAGCTGTAGGCAAGAAGTAATGCAAGAGTTGTCGCTCGGTGTAGTAGCCGCTCTATGAGCGGCAGCCGATCTTTTGTTGTCGCTCGTAGAGTGCCTGCTGACGACGATGCTGTGCGACGATGCTGGTGGACGATTGAGATCAGCCTGGGTCGCAGAATAAACAAAGGAGCGTTATGCACACATCAATTCGATTTTTCACCTCATTTTCTATTGTTTTGCTGGCGGCCTGTTCCGTTGTAACCGCAGCTGCGGCGGAGCCAGAGAAACAGCACGGCGGGCTAATGCCAATACGTTTCCGGAAGATTGAATTAGGCGGTTTCTGGAAACAGCAGATTAAGCTGCAGTGTGAGCAATGGATACCCCACTGCATAGAGCAGATGGAGCAGGGTGGCCAAGGCCGGGAGTTGGTCAACCTGATCGAAACCGGCAAGGTGCTGCGGGGCGAACCGCATGAGAAGTACACAGGCAGGCCATGGAGTGACGCCTATATCTACAACACCGTGGAGGCCGCCTGCCTGGCCCTGGAGGTGGATCCAGGGAGCGACGCGGAGTTGGCTGCTGCTCAGGAGTTCCTGCGCAGGACAATTGAGCGGTGGATCCCGATTATCCTGGCGGCCCAGGCCCCTGACGGCTACATCCACTCGTATCACACAGTCAACGGACACCCCCGCTTCAGCAACATCGCGGCGCATGAATTCTATGTGATGGGCTATCTGTTTGAAATGAGCATCGCCCACTTCCGCATGACAGCAGGCCAGGACCGGCGGCTCTATGATGCCGCGCTTCGATGCGCTGATATGCTCTGCGCCATGTTCGGCCCATCGCCGAAGAGAACCTGGAAGAACGGCCACGCCGGGATGGAGCATGCCCTTTGTCGCCTGGGGGTGCTGGTCAATGAAGTCCAAGGCGCAGGTCAAGGAACAAAGTATATTGAGCTGGCCCGCCACTTTATGGATCATCAGTATGAGCTTAAGCCCAATGTTTACGACCAATCAGAAAAACCCGCGGTTACCATGACCGAAGCCCGCGGCCACGCAGTGCGCGCCACCTACTTCTACACCGCCATGGCGGATCTCGCTCTGCTGCAGAAAAACGCAGCCTACGGAGCTGCCGCTGATCTGATCTGGGCCAATGCGATCCACAAAAAACACTATCTGACCGGCGGTGTCGGAGCCTTGCACAGCGGCGAGGCCTTTGGCGGCGATTTTGAACTGCCGAATAACGGCTATTGCGAGTCGTGCGCAAGTTGCGGGCTCAGTTTCTGGGCCGAGCAGATGCAGCGGCGACATGCTGACGCCCACTATGTGGATGTGCAGGAGCGCGCGCTCTACAACAATGTTCTCGGCGCAATTGAACTGAGTGGAAAAAACTTCTACTACCAGAACCCGTTGACCTCCAACCTCAAGCGCTACCCCTGGCACGCCTGCCCCTGCTGCGTCGGCAATATCCCGCGCACACTGATTGCGATTAAAGACCTGATGTACTCGACCAGCACGCAGCGCAACACGCTCTACATCAACCACTTTGTAGAGAGCAAAGGCAGCATTCCCGCAATCGGCGGCACAGCACTTTTGATGCAGCAGGAGACGCTTTACCCGTGGCAGGGCGAAGTCAGGCTGACGCTCACACCAGCCGCTCCCGCAACCTTCACTCTGGCTGTGCGCATACCAGAGCAGTGCGAGAGCAAGCTGTACAGCGCTGAGCCAGATCTCACCGGCGGCTTTACTCTATCTGTTAACGGCGAGAAACAGGCGCTGAACGTCAGCCAGGGTTATGCGCGTTTGCAACGCGAATGGAAGGCGGGTGATCAGGTCGCGATCTTCATCCCGCTCGCGGTGCAGCGGGTGCGCTGCGACGCGCGGGTGGCAGCCAACCTGGGACGCGTGGCGCTCCAGCGCGGTCCGCTGACCTACACCTTTGAAGATCTTGATAACCCCACACCAGCGCGCCGCATTATCCTGAAACCGGAGGTTGAACTGAAAGCGCAGTGGCATCCCAAACTACTGGGCGGTGTGATGACCATTCAAGGCGGCGGTCTGACCGCAGTGCCGAACTTTGCCCGGCTAAACCGCGGCGGAGCCTCGCAGGTTTGGGTGCTCGAAGATTTCGAACAAGCCGGCATGAACACCCTCACCGGCCAGGCTGAGCTCAGCGTTTCATTCTGCCGCGACAACATGAGCACTGACGCGATCAACGATCAGATCCTCCCGAAAGACGCGCATGACGGATCGCCCCCGAATTTTGACTTCTGGCCGCACAAAGGCAGCGCTGAATGGATACAGTACGATTTCGCGGCCCCTGCGACAGTAACGCGCTGCATACTCTACTGGTTTGACGATACCGGCAGCGGAGAGTGCCGCCTGCCAGCCTCTTGGCGGATCGTCTATCGCAGCGTTGATGGCGGCTGGGAGCCGGTCAAAGGCGTGGAGGGCTACCCGGTGGCTAAGCGCACCCCGGTAGAGGTTTCATTCACACCAGTCACCACCTCCGCCCTGCGGCTGGAAGTTCAGCTCCCTGAAAAATTCTCAGCCGGTGTTTATGAATGGATAGTGCATTAAAGGAAAACCGATTAGCAACCCGGAGCGTAAGCTTGACAAGGTGTGAGATTAGGTGTGAAACACGGAAGTCGTCCGCTATGCGGGCGACTGCGGGCGGCAGACAAATGAGCAGGAAATCGCAGTGCAGTCAGCCGCGTAGCGACTGACCTCCTTGCTCCGCACTTAGCTGGCGTTGAGGCCCTCACCAAAAGACAAGACAAACATGTTGCTCCTTAAAAAAATGTTGTCGGTGGGTAATCTTAATCCCAATCCCAATCCCAATCCTCGTCTCTTTCGACCAGCCACAGGCAGCCGTGGTTTGATTAGGATTGTGATTAAAATATTTTCTGCAAGCAAGATGCTTGCACTACTCCATTATCACTTTTAGGGTCACGTCTCAATAACCCGCCCTAGAGCAGCCTTCCTCCTTCGCCAAGGCTACGGCGCGACAAGAAAGGCTGGAAAACAAACTTCGGTGCCGCAAACGCGGGGCGTTTGTTACTGTAGCAGCGGGCTCATAATCACAAACTTCTCAATGAAAGGGAAGACCTCCCGCACATCCCACAAATTCTTTTGGTTGCGGCGGCTAGCTGCTTTAGTATAATATAGTGTTCTTTTCAATTGTGTGAGGTTTTTATGATTAAAACAAAGATCATTGGTGCCACCGGTTATGGTGGCATTGGTATTGTTGAGCTGCTTCTACAGCACCCGAAGTTTGAGATAACAACCCTGGTGGCGCGTGAGAACGTGGGCGAAAAAATATGCGCGGTCTACCCCCACCTGGAGGGTTTCTGCGACCTGCCGGTGCTCTCTGCGGATGATCCGCGGGCTGACGCTTACGCCGATGTCGTGCTCTACGCCACGCCCGACAAGGTGGGGATGGGCATGGCCAAGGCTGACCTCAAAAGGGGCGCGAAGGTGGTCGACTACAGCGGCGACTTCCGTTTTACCACTGAGGAGGCTTATGCCGACTATGCCACCCGCATTGGCCTGGATCCGACGCACACCTCCCCGGAGTTGCTGGGACGCAACGCCTATGGACTGGCTGAGTTGCATCGTAATGAGATTAAACATGCGGAGATCATCGGCAATCCGGGGTGTTTCGCCTCCAGTTGCATTCTCGGCATGGCCCCTGCGATTGGCAGCTCCTTGGTGGAGCCTCTGAGTATTATCTGTGACTGCAAAACCGGTGTTTCAGGGGCGGGCAAAAAGGTCAGCCCGCTCTTTCACTATCCAGCGCGCTATGAGCAGATGAACGCCTACCGGCTATCCGGGCATCAGCATGTGTGCGAGATTGAACGTGAACTCTCGCTGCTCTCCAATGAGGAGGTTAAGATCACCTTCACCGCTCAGGTGGTTCCCGTCTGCCGCGGCATCCTGTCAACACTGTATGGGGATTTGACCGGGCCGGCGTCTGAAGAGGAGGTGGTTGAGCTCTACCGCGATTTCTTTGTCGACTCCCCCTTTGTGCGTGTTTATGGCAGCCAGACACCGATGGGCACGATGAATGTCAGGGGCACCAACTTCTGCAATCTGGTTGTCAGCGTGGATCAACGCGTCAACCGCCTGCGGATCGTCGCGCACATTGATAACTTAATGAAAGGGCAGGCAGGTTCCGCCCTTCAAAACATGAATCTAATGTTCAATCTTCCAGAGACCACTGGACTTAACCGCCCGGGAATGTACCCATGAGCCCTACCAAAAAAACGCCTCCAGTAAAAGCAGCCAAAGAAAACAAAGCTAAAAAACCTGCCGCACAAAAAACTGTCGTTGCCCCGGCGCCCAAGCCGGCGGCCTTGAAACGCAGGGCGCACCTGGGCAAAGGTCTGGGCGCTTTGATCGGCGACAAACGCACGGACGCAGTCAAACAGCAGGATGAGGCGAATCGCACGGCAGTTGAAAACGAGCTGGCTCCCCCTTTGAACGCAGTGATCGACGTTCCGGTTGCGGAGATTGAGCGCTCTCCTTGGCAGCCGCGCCAGAACTTTGACCCGGAAGCTCTGCTTGAGCTGGCGGAGTCGATCAAGATGAACGGTGTTATCCAGCCTCTGATCTGCCGCAAGAATGCCAACAACCGCTATGAACTGATCGCCGGCGAACGCCGCCTGCGGGCCGCGATTGAGGCACAGATCAAGAAGGTCCCGGTTATCCTGGTCGATGCGGAGGACCGACGCGCGGCTGAGATGGCGATTGTGGAGAACATTCAACGCGAGGATCTGAACGCTATTGAAGAGGCCGAAGGCTACCGCACACTGGCAGAGCAGTTCAACCTGACGCAGCAGGATGTTGCCGACCGGGTAGGCAAAGCCCGCGCCAGCGTAGCCAACGCAGTGCGCCTGCTTGACCTGCCGGATGAGGTCAAGCAGCTGATCGGCAACGGGCTGCTTTCAGCGGGCCACGCCAAGGTGCTGCTCGGTTTGGACGAGCCGACCGAACAGATCATCCTAAGCCGCAAGAGTGTCACTGAAGGGCTGACCGTGCGCAACCTTGAGAAGCTGATCAAGCGGCGGCGGGCTGAGGCAGAAGCCCCTGTCAAACGTCCGGGAAAACCGGATCTGCCGCTTGAGTATCTGCGCAACCTGACTGATCTGCTGCACAACCACTTTGGAACCGCCATCCGATTGACACCCGGCATCACCCATGCCAACGGGAACCATACCAAAGGCATACTGGAGATTGATTTTTATGACAACTCCGACCTGGACCGTATCCTGGAGCTGTTAGGCGTGTCGGTGGACTAATGCCTTTGGTTGATGGGAGATGGGAGATGGGAGTGATGGGCAATGCGAGCCGTCAGGAACGAGCCAGCCGAATGATTAGCGCGTCGAAGCTGTGGGGCGCGGGCCGTGAACGCGCCGGTAAAGCGACAGTGTAGTGCAATGCGAGCCGTAAGCAGTCAGGTGGCTCTCCACAAATGAGCCCCCCGCGGTCACGGCCCGCGGCTACAGTGCTGCGCAGGGCGGATTGCAAGCCGTTTGCAAGAGTTGTCGTTCGGTGTAGTAGCCGCTCTACTTGTCGGGCATAGTTCCGCTTGCGGGGCGACGCCTGATGAGCGGCATCGGTTGACGATGACAGGCGACGATAGCGGATTACGGTTACTTCTCAATAATCGGTTAGGGAACAGAACACGCTGAAGCGTGAACAACAAACGGCTGCTGTGTAAGGTTTGTTGTCCAGCCTTTCTTGTCGCGCCGTAGCCTTGGCGAAGGAGGAAGGCTGATCAAAGCGAGTTATTGAGAAGCTAATGAAAAGGATCGACAAAGTTTACGACAAAGAAAAAATACGAGGAAAACCCCTTCAAGCATCTGAAGTTACAGCCAAGCACCTTCCCGCCGGCCTCTGCCCGATGCTCTATGCCCTATGCTAAAACAACGAAAGAAAATTGAATTATGATTCTTGCATCCCAAAAAGCCGTAACACTACTCGCCTTGCTAACACTGCTGCCGCTGCTGGTCGGCTGCGGACGGGTAGCGCCCGAGGCCGCGGATGCGTTGCGCTCACAACCAAAACCGCTGGCCTTCACCGCGGAGCATGCGACCAATGCACTGCAGAGGGTGGAGGCACTGGTTAAAAATCACACCCCGCGCGATGCCGGTACTCCCGAAGGGGCGCGGGCTGCGGGTGGGCTGCAGCAACAACTCCAGAGCGCTGGTGTGGCAGCCGAGCTGGTGCGCTTTGAAGATGAGACCCCCCGTGGCAGGAAAACCTTTGCCAATGTGATTGGAACCCACCGCGGCCGCAGTGATGAGTGGATTGTCCTGCTCTCGCACTTTGACACCAAAAGCGGAATTGGCCCCGCATTTCAGGGGGCCAATGACAGCGGGTCATCAACCGGCCTGCTGCTGGAGCTCGCCGCTATCATTCAGAACTCCGGGGAGCAACACTACAACTTCCTCTTCGGGTTCATGGACGGCGAGGAGTGTCAGCTCGCTTACAGCGACCGTGACGGATTTCACGGCAGTAAACACTTTGCCAGAGCGCTAAAAAAAGAGGGGCGCGATCTAAAAGCCGTGATTCTGACCGATATGATCGGTGATCGTGATTTACAAATCAGTGTTCCGCGCAACTCCACCAAAGAGCTGAAATTGCTGGCGCTGAAGGCCGCTGCCGTTGCAGGCCACCGTGATAAAATCACCATGCTCAGCAGCGTAATCCTTGATGATCATCAGGCATTCCTGGACCTTGATTTCCCGGCGATTGTTCTGATTGATTTTGAGTTTGGCAGTCGACCAGGAAGCAATGACTACTGGCATACAATGGAGGACTCAATGGACAAAATATCCGCCGAGAGTCTGCTGATCACCGGTCAGATCGTTGTTGAGATGATTAATATGTTATGTGGAAACTTTTAAAAATATTAGGACACTTGGTCAAAGCTCTGCTCTGGGCCGCCTTGCTGCTTGTCTGCGTTGCCCTTGCATTGCTGTATATCCTTGAGCATGGTCTCCCGCGGAGCGCGGTTGATAAAATCGAGCAAAAGCTCTCATCCGATGAGGTCATTGTCAATATTGGGCGTGTCCACTTCAACCTCAAAACCGGACTTCACTTGCACAATGTCAAGGCCTACCCGCGCCGTATCGCCTCTGAAAGCTTTGGCAGCGTGGAGGACATTGTCCTCAAATTCTCCCTCTCGCCCGGCATGGCACACACCCAGCGGCTGGAAAGCGTGACACTCAAAAACGTCAACAGCCCCCATCACCCCCGAAAAATCCTAAGACAACTGGCTGCCATGAGCCCCAAGGATAAGGACAAAGAAGAGCCCCGCAAGCCAATTCCAACCCTGGCACCGTTTGATTTGATTATTAAAGACTCTCACATAGTGGGCTTCAAGGCGCGAAAGGCAACTGCCTCGGTGGCTCTCCACGACCCTATGGTCAGCTTTGACAACATTGTTCTGGAGTGGCCTGAGGCAAGCCGCCAGATGCTGCTCACAGGGCGCATCGGGATCGACCTCGACTCGGAAATACTTGATGGCGCTGTCAGCGGAGAGGCCTTTCCCGAAAATGTGACCGGATTTCTGCAAGAGCTTGGAACCCGCGTTGTTTTACTGGAGCTCAGCCGTTTTTCTGAGATCATTGAGCCAATCAAAGTTGGGTGCGGGTTTAATGTTGACCTGCAAAGCAATGATTTCAGCCTCACCGTTGATCTGGATATCGCCGCCTGCGCCTATCGGGGCGTGCCGCTGAAATATGCGAAAGGCAATATTAAAGCGTGGGAAACAAACGACATTGTGCAGGTTGACCTGCAGGGGCTCAGAACCGAAAACGCTGACGGCAAACTGGAGGGCTCGCTGTTCTATGACGAAACCGACGAAAGTCTGAAGGTCAACGCGCTCTCCACAATGCGGCATAAAGATGTGACAACCATCATCGACATCCTCACGCATGATGAACTTGGGCCCTTGATATGTGATCAGCCACCGGTTGTCACAGCGAACGGCATTGTCGCTGTTGCCACCAATGCCCCTATCACACATAACCTCTCAGGCCGGATCAAGATCGGCACTGCCTCGATCTTCAAACTCAATGTGCAGCAGGCGGATTGCGCCTACGCCATGGTGGCCAATGAAGCCACTCTCTCGGATATTAAAGCCGCCACCCCCTCTGGCGGCTCTGTGACCGGCTCCGCGGTTTTTTCGATCCCCCCTGAACACGATCTGCCTGCCTCGATTGCAACACAGGCGAGCTTCAACAAAATTGACCTTTCAGACCTGGCAGGCCTGTTCAGCATCACCAACTCCAAGGTGGGCGAGTGCTCCGGCAACCTTACGCTTGCGAGCGTCCTCGGCACCAACCAGCTTCACACCTTGAACGGCGCGGGCGAGTTCAAAGTCGACAAAGGGAAGCTCAACCAACTGCGGCTGTTCGCTGGCTTGACTGATTATATGTCGCGCAACATCCCAGGTGTTGCGTCGCTGATCAATCAATCGGAGTGCTCACTAAAATTCAAAATCAAAGACGGCCTTCTCTCCACCGACAGTTTTGACATTGAAGGCGATGTATTCAACATCAACGGCAAAGGCACCTATGACATTCCTAAAGACCGGCTTGATTTAACCGTGCATGTCGCACTCTTCCGACGGGGCTCCCTTGCGGGCAAGCTCTCCCGGTTGGTTACCTTCCCCTTTAAAAAACTGTTGCTCGAGTTTAAAGTATACGGCACCAGCGAAGATCCGCAGTGGTCTTATGTGAACATTTTAGAGAAAATCATGGACCAGATTCCTGGCATGGACAACGAGAAAGAAACCGATTCCGAATGAAATTTATACTCCACACCTATGGGTGCCAGATGAACGTACGCGACTCAGACGCCGTGGCAGCCATGATGACCGCGGCCGGATATCAGCAAGCTGTTGATGAGGATGACGCAGAGATGATTATTGTCAACTCGTGCAGCGTGCGCGCCAAGGCTGAGGACAAAGCCATTGGCAAGCTCGGGCTGCTATGCGCCACCAAGCGTGATCGGCCGGAGCGCAAAGTTGGGCTGATGGGCTGTATGGCTCAGCGTCTGGGTGAAGATATCTTTAAAAAAATACCGCTGCTGGATTTCTCCGTTGGCACCCGCCGTTGCAATGCCATTCCGCATCTGGCCCGACGCGTGGCAAACGGCGAGACCAACATCTGCGAGATCTCCCCTGCGGAAGCCACGCCGGATGTGCCGGACTCCCACAATGAGAGCGGCCACGCCGCTTTCGTCACGATCCTGCTGGGATGCAACCGGCGCTGCGCCTACTGCATTGTACCGGATGTGCGCGGCACAGAGTTCAGCCGGCCGGCCCGCGAGATTATCGCGGAGATCACTGCTCTGGCGCGGCACGGCATTCGGGAGGTCACACTGCTGGGGCAAAGCGTGATGAACTACGGCAAAATGAACAGCGTCTGGGATGAGAGCGATCCCCCGAGCAGCGCTGACTTCACTGAACCCTTCCCGCGCCTGCTCGAAGCAGTGGGCAATATCCCGGATATTCGGCGCGTCCGCTTTACCTCCAGCCATCCATCAGGGTGCACCGATGAACTGGTGCGAGCCATGAGCACGCTGCCGAAGATCTGTCACCACCTGCACCTGGCAGCTCAATCCGGTTCCGACCGCATTCTCAAACTGATGCGCCGCGGCTACACCCGCGCCGAATACCTCGACGCTGTTAACCGCCTGCGGAGCGCCATGCCGGATCTCTCGATCACCACTGATCTGATTGTCGGCTTTCCCGGCGAAACCGAGGAGGATTTTGAAGAGACCCGCTCTCTGATGAAACTCGCCCGCTTTGATAACGCCTTTATCTTTAAATACTCCCCCCGACCCGGAACGCCGGCTGCTGATACAATGGTCGACGATGTCAGCATGGACGACAAAAAACGCCGCAACCAGGTGCTGCTGGCTGATCAGGATGAGTGCGGGCAGCGCAATAACGAAGCACTGGTCAACACGCTGGTGAATGTGCTGGTGGACGGTCCCAGCCTGCGCAATCCAAAGCGCTGGGCAGGGCGCACCCCTGGCAATAAAATCGCGGTTTTCACTCCGATTGATGGACTCGAGCCCGGAGCAATCGTCAAGGTGCGCATTACCAAAGTCGCCCCGCAAACCCTCTACGGCAAGATCGTAAGTGTAGTAGCCGCTCTATGAGCGGCATCACTTTTTAAGGTAAAATACTTGTAACTTCTCAATAACCGCATTGCGACGTTACTGTAAAAGTGATCATGGAGTAGTGCAAGCATCCTGCTTGCAGAAAACATTTTCGTTCAAGCTGGAAGCTTGAGGTACTTCATTTCAAAGGAAAATCATATGCGAATCGCCGATATCATAAATGGAACAGTTGAAAAAATCGTTTACGGAGGCAACGGCCTGATCCGTCACGATAATTTTGTCATCTTCGTGGCTGGGGTTGCCCCTGGCGAAAATGTGCGCGTCCAAATCATCCAAATGAAACGCAGCTATGCAATTGCAGAGCTTTGTGCGGTGGTTGAAAGTTCGCCAGCTCGAATTGACGAGCCCAACTGCCGGATTGCGAATGGGAGCGGAGGCTCAGTCCGCGTTCCGGGCTGCGTTTACGACCACCTAACCTATGCGGCAGAGGTTGTTGTCAAACAGGAGCAACTGCTTGAATTTGTCCAGTACATGCCCGGTGCAACAGAGGCCGAGATTCTACCCCCTTTCCCATCGCCCCGCGAACTCCACTACCGCAATAAGCTGAGCCTGCACACATCCAACAAAGACGGGAGCATGAAACTCGGCTACAAGGGGGAACTCTCACACAATGTCGTTGATCTGCCGACCTGCCCGCTCTCCTGCGAGCCCATCAACGAAAAACTGCACGATATCCGCTCCTCCGCGGAGTTCCGCAAGCTGCCCGACAACGCGACTGTGACCATCCGGCACACCATAGCCGACGGTGTCCTGTGGTGGGTCAACCGGCCCACCGCTAAATCCTGGATAACCGAAGAGAGCCCCATCGGCGCGTTAAGGGTCTCGAATGACGGCTTTTACCAGACCAACCCGGAGGTCAGTCACGCCCTCACCCGCACCCTGACTGAGTGGTACCAGCAGAGTCCCGCCCCCAACATCCTCGACCTCTACTGCGGGGTCGGTCTCTTCGGCTTGGCCTGCATGTTAGCAGGCGGCACCCGGCTGACAGGGCTTGAATCCGGTAAACGCGCGGTCATCGCCGCCCGTCACAATGCGTCTCAGCTCGGGGTAAATGCCAACTTCCAGGTGCGGGAGCTGGGCAAAACGCCGCTCAACCTGCAACAGTACATCGGGGAACCTGCGCAGACCACTTGCATTGTTGACCCGCCACGCGCTGGCATGGAGAAGAGCCTCACACAAACCCTGGCGAGTAGCGGTATACCGCGGATTATCTACGTTTCCTGCAACCCCTCGACCCTTCAGCGCGACTTAAAGATCCTCGTAGCTGAAGGCGGCTACACCATCCGCCGCGTCCAGCTCTTTGACATGTTCCCCCGCACCGCCCACTTTGAGACCATTGTTGAGCTGTCGCTGTAAGAGAGTATATTAGCCCTTATTAGAAGGGCATGTTGGTCGTCAAAAAAGGGGGGGCAAAAACACGGCATTAATTGAGTACTCAGTTTCTTGGAAGAGCTGGAAAACAGCACAGCCGTCTCGGGTGCGATATACATGCCCAACTCTGAGTCAGAGAACAAACCAAGCTTCCGCTGGCTGGCGGGATTTCTGAGCATAGAGTCGCTCTATTTGACCGGACTCTTTCAGATGCCTCAGGTTTTCTGCCATCCAGGCATAAATGACATCTGGAGGCAGTTTTTTGTTTGTGATATTTTCAGGAATATCAAAGGCGGGGAGGTCGGGCAAATCCATCACAGCGATCCCTTCAATTTTATATACACCCCCTCCGGACCATATTTCCGACACATAGCCTGGAGTGCTTTCTCAGCGATTTCACCGGGATTGGCACGCAGCAGTTCCACAATATCACTCAAGTCTTTGAGTTCACGACTTCTGTTGTTTTTCATTGCATGCAGCTTCAGCATGATCATATGGGCAAGGCTGGGCACATAAAAACTGCCCAGTCCTGCATTAAACAATTGGCTGTCAGCTAATATTTTTTCAAAAGTGATATCATCCACCAACAACACATCAACATCGTAATGATAAACTGATGGGGATGAGTAGCGCACAAACATCGCGGTTCGCGCAGCCTCATTATAGCCAGCTGCCACCAGCACATCGCGTAAGACCCCCTCTTGGCTTGCTGCAATAAGACAGTCCAAGTCGATGGTCTGACGGACAACATCAAATGCGGGCAAGGCCATGCCGCCGATCAGTAAAACTGAGGCACCACGTTCGGCCATGCCCTCAGAGACAATCTGCTGTGTTGATTTCATGCACCCTTAATATATCGTTCCCGCTGAGTTCAGACAAGCCCAAACTCACGGCTTTCGACTGCTATCAAAACGCCGCGCCCTAGAAAATCGTCAACCATCATCGTCCGTTATCGTAAAACGAAGGCACGAAGGACACGAAGATTTTTAACTACAAATAACACGGATCTCCGCGAATAGATAAGATCACTTGTAAGAGCATTCGTGGCATTCGCGTTATTCGTAGTTAAAAATTATCACACTGCCAAACTTTCTTACCTTAAACAAGACTGCAACTGATCTTTTACCCCTCTATTTTTCTACCTAAAAAACAACCTCGCGCGCCCTCGTGTTCCTCAGTGCCTCAGTGGCAAAACGCAGTACCTCAAGCTTCCAGCTTGAATGAAAATGTTTTCTGCAAGCAAGATGCTTACACTGCCCCATTGAGTGCGCTGGTCAAGGCCTGTATCGACACAGCCTGCAGATAAATCACACGCCCTGTGAATTCTGCATCCGCGGCCAGCTGGTTGCCAAACAGGTCAACCCATTGCATGCCTTTAATTTGCGGAACCTTAAAAGACTTAAAATTCGGGGTAGATGTAATCGCGGCAACTGCCCGCCCCTGGCCGCTGAAAAGATATGCGCTCACCCCCTCTGTCAAATCCAGCCGCCCGGAAAAACGGGTCTCCTCCAGCAGCCAGGCGACCTGCGCATGCGCCGCGCCTGATGGGTGCAGTGCCCCATCATCAGTCGTGAATATATTCCACTGCTTGGGCTCCTCTTGAAACCGTCCGTCATGGCTGTGCATGCTGTACAGAAAGATGCGCGAAACCCCGTTCGCCAGCAGAGATATCTGATAGCGAGCAATCCGATCGGCGCTTTCCAGTGCCTCATCCTGGTTTGGGAAGGGCAGCGTATGAGTGTACAGCCCGTTGCCCACGCGGTAGATCAGCGGCGATCCCTCTGTCATCCAAATTTGTTTGGACGACCTGCCATGCTGCTCGCGCACCGCCCCAACCGCGTTTGAGAGCCCGTTTTCCACTGAATCGCCTGGATAGCCGACCCCTGCCGTGGTGTAGCAGTGGTAGGCAATGCCGTCACAGTGGTCGAGTCCGCCTGCCGCCACAACCCCTCGGGTCCACTCGCTCCCGCCATAGCTGGAAGCCGAGTTGCCGGCGGAGCTGGTTGTATTGACCCCGAAAACCAAGGCCTGCGGCAGGGTCGCATGCACCGTCTCCCATGCCCGCTTTGTCAGACGCGCAAAATCAGCCGGCGCGTTTTCGCTGGTCACATATCCCGCCCGTCCGCTCTTAGTATGGTCATAACTGACACCCCACCAGGCATGGATCCACGGCTCATTCCAGACATCAAACGCGTCTATCACGCCTTTGTAGCGTTCACAGAAGACACGCACATAATTGGCATAGTCATCCAAATTCTTCGGCTGAAAAAATTTATCGAAATATCCGAAGCTCTTTAATCCGGTATCCTGGTAGTAGCTGGCCCAGGCTGGGGCTGTTCCCAGTTCAGCGAAAACCTTGATTCCATGAGTGCGGTAACGCTGTATCTCTTTGTCGAAAAAGCGCCACTGCCCTTGCTTTGGTTCCAGATTCCACCAGCCGCAATACTCCAAGCCGGCATCGTGCAGACGGCTCCAGTTAATGCCAATCGCCTTAGCCATCACCAGGTGCCGATTCGCTGCCAGGGTATGCACGCCAAACGGAGAATCAGGCGCGTCCCTGCCCCAGTATCGCGGACGGTGCAGCTGATGCCAGATCATCTCGCACCAAGGTGACACACCCTGCCCATCTCTTTCAACCCGCGCTTCGAACCTCAAACTCCCCAGCGCAGCAGGAATTTCTTTGATCTGCAAGCGCGCCGCCGCCTCTAACATTCCCTGAGCAATCTGCGTTTTATAAATGTCAAAAATCCGCCAGTGTACCGCGCTGTTTGCAAAATCCCCGGTCAGCGCCATTTCAATCACAGCGCGCTCATCATCAAAGACAACCTTGGCCGCACCCGCGTCGTATGTCCCGGCCAGCGCAGCCGCGACCTCACATGCCGTCGGCGCACAGTAGGAGCCGCTGGATTTGGCTTCAGGCCCCACCTGAAACTTATCCAAAAACAACTCACCTGCCCCTGAAAAAGAGAGCTGACAGAAGCGGCTTTTAACCTGCGGCGCAAAGGGCAGCTCAATCCGTTGCCACGCATCTCCAACAAAAAAGCTCTTTGTTTTCAGCTCAAGGCCAGGACCGAAAACCGTGACCCGCCACTCACCGCTCCCGCGCGCGTCAATCGACGCGAGATGCGGCACAATCGGATAGACCAGCTCAATCGGCGCACTGAACAGGGTAGTCGTTTTTTCTGCAACCAGGCGCAGAGCTGGCGCCAAATCCCCGCCCGCCACCTGCGTTGTCACATCATCACCATCCGAACTCTCCCGACTCACACTCCAGCCAGTTGGCAGCCCCAGCGCAAAACGGGTGGCCCGCACTAGGTTTGTCGGCCCGCCATCGGAACAACGCTCCTTGATCTCATTCACAAGATCCGCATGGGAAACCCTTTCCAGCTTCAAGCGAGCGACATCAAAGACTCCGGTTTGCTGAAAGACCATCCAGAGCCCCATCGGCGCGTCATTGCGTGGCATCTCAAACTCCCACTCGCGCTGCTCCCAGTTCTCAGAAAAACGGCTGACTGTTTTCCAATAAAATGTGTACGGCTGACCGCGCTGGCGCAGGCCGATCGTGATGTCGCCCCCGCTCCGGTTGCGGCAGGTGACAGACAGCCGATAGGTTTGATCGGCTGTGGCATCCCTGAGCGGAGCAATGCTCAGTTGCGCCCACTCACTGTCAATCCGCGTCACATGGCAGCGCAGGAACCGGGTGCCCTGCTCATCACCAAAAGAATACTCCACCCAGCTCTGCGCAAAACTGGAATCATCGCTCCACCCCTTTGGCAGTTCACCCTTTACCCGCTCCTGAGCCAGCGGGTATTTGGCAATCTCCCCGGCCGCGCTGAAATCCACATCAATCAGGCTCTCCGCGCAGCAGACGCACATCTGCGCCAGCATCACACCCAGCACACCAAATATTTTCATCAACTCATCCTCACTTTTTTTCTATTGCACATACCGGCGTTCAACACGGTTACCGATTGAACAGATGATCTCATAAGGGTGGGTGTTTTTTAGCTCAGCCCAGGATTCGATTGTGATACAGTTGGATTCTGTGGAGCCCAGGCAGGTCACATCATCGCCGATCTGCGCATCAGCCACCTCAGCCAGCGAGACAGTGGTATAATCCATGGAAACACGCCCGATGATAGGGCAGGGTTTATCACGGATAATCACATGGCCCTGATTGGAGAGCGAGAGCGGCAGGCCATCGGCATAACCGGCCGAGATTGTGCCAACACGGGTCGGCTCCTTCAGTTTATAGCTCTGCCCATATCCGATGGCACTGCCAGCAGCCATGTGGCGAATGGCAGTCAGGCGGGTTTTAAGTGAGATGGCCGGGTGGATCTCAATCGAGCGCTTTCCATGCGCATCAAAGGCGCCATGCAGGTTGATCCCGGTGCGCACCAGGTTGAAGGGGCGCTGATAGGACTCTGGAAAGTTATTGATCGCGTCGCTGTTGGCAATGTGAACATACTTAAAACGAATCCTCCGAGTGTTCAGCTGCTGCACCAGCGTTTTAAAGTTTTTGATCTGCGTCCGGCTCACTGGCGACTCCTTGTCGTAGGCCATGGGAAAGTGCGAAAAGATCCCCTCACAGATCAAGTCAGGCAGCGCGCAGGCCTGCACGATTGTGTCGAAGGCATCTTCCAGGATAATACCAAGCCGGCCCATGCCCGTGTCGATCTTGAAATGAACAATGGCAAACTTGCGCAACTTCTTGGCCGTATGATGGATTAACCGCGCACTTTCCAAGCTGGTGACCGGAATGGTGATGCCAGCCTCAATCATCGGCTCGATCTCCTCTGGCAATATGCTGCTCAGGATATGCACCGGGCGCTCCAGCGACAGCAGCTGAAGCGCCTCAAAGGGCTCTGCCACGCCAAACCGCATAGCCCCGGCCTCTTTGAGTGTTTCGGCAATCGGCAGAACGCCCAGTCCATAGGAGTTCGCCTTTAAAACCGCCATGACCTCACATGGCGCAACGCGACTGGCAACGGCATTATAGTTATGGGTCAGTTGACTTTTGCTGATTTCCAGCCAGACTCTGCGTGGGATATCTCTCATACTCAATATGATATAACAGGGCGCGGAGGAGCCGCAACCAAATTTTTACCTTTAAAAACGCGATCCCGCTTCCGGGTAGAGCCCCCGGTTACCCGAGGGGCACCCCCACAGACCCGGACGAGCGCAATTAACGCATCCGGTTCCTCCTCATACGCATTTGCTAAAAAACTCAGGTATTAACTAAGTTCTTCA
>JAQUCE010000173.1 GCA_028686345.1 Kiritimatiellia bacterium | reverse complement strand
GTAATTTTAACATGGGACTTTGCGCTTTAAATTTTTAGTGATTAACGACTCCACAACGTGGAGAAAAAATTATCTTCGTTTCCCGGAACGCGGGGCGTTTGTTACTGTAGCCGCGGGCTCATAATCATAAACTGTTCAGTGAGGGCGACGACCTCCCGCACATCACATAAACTCATTTTGGTTGCCTGCCTGCGCGTAGCACGCAGGCAGGCGGCGACTAGCTGCTTTAGAACTACTGCACTTCAATGATCTTGAAGAAGGCTTTAGCACGCCCGTTGCGCGGCACAAGCACCGAGGTTGTTTCACCACGTCCGGCAGTGAAGGGCTCGTTGGTCAGCTCTGACCAGCCGCGCACGGTCTGGCACTGGACATACTCCTTCTTCCAGGGCGCACCGATTGCTTCACAGACCATCACCTGATAGGCCATGCCGGGCTTGGTCGTGAACGAGAGCCTGATCATCTCCGGTGTCAGGGTCAGGGACTTCACCGCAACCAGTGTACGCGCCACCTGGATCAGGCCAGACTCAAAGATGTGGCCGGATTCATCCACAATCTGGAAGCGATAACTCGCACCAGACATCAGCCCAAAGGCCTCGACAGTATAGGTGTTGGAGCCAAAGCCCGCAATCTGGTCAGCCGGCACAGTTGCCACCAGGGCCCACTCGCCGTCCACCAGAGCATAGACCTCGATCGCATTGTTGCCATTCTCATTGACTGTGGCGATCTCGATCATCACGCGACCATCAGCGGCGGCATAGACCCGCAGATCAAGCTGCGTTGAGAGCGGGTGCACGCTATAGCCGAAGTTCAGCGGCTCGCCCGGTGCTCCGACCTCCACCGTGTATTCGATCACAGCGATGTCAGAGTCACCAGGGGCGGGAACCGCTCGGTTGCGCATCTGATCGTCCGAGGCGGGAAGGCCAACCAAGGTGGCATCTGCCTGAACCACCTTAATTGCAACAGCACCGGCAGGCACAGCAGCAAAGAAATAATAGCCGTTTTCATCACTCTTGGTAGTGGCAATTGTTTTGCCATCCACAATCAAACTGACCAAGGCATTAGTGACCGCGAGGTCATCTGCATTGCGAATTTTGTCGCCATTTTTATCCTGGAAGAGATAGCCATACAGCGTAGCAGGCTCGTAAAGAGTGTGCTTTATTTCACTGCTGGCCTGAATGCCCTCGCTTCCCTCATTCGCTGTAACGGTGATCGTGCATGCCCCCGCCTGTTCACTCCCCTGCCACAGGTACTCATATGTCTTAGAGTGTGAGTTGGTGGCTACAACATGCGAGTTATCCAGCGTCAGGCTGATATTCCCCTGCGAGCCTGGAGCGTCAATCTCCAGCGCAGCACCGGTAATATCATAGGCCCCGAATGGATCGGTCACGGTAAAGCGGATATAACGACTATCCCCAACCGTTGAGCTCTCAACCGGCGTGCCACCCGCATAAGCTGCGTTGTAAACCCCTAATGAGGGGATGGCGATAATACTCGGAGTTGGCATCACAATTTTGGAGGGATAGGCGGCGCTGTTGTAGAGAATATCAAATGCAACGTTGCTCTCTTCATTCAAAACCGAGAGCGAGATTGCCATGCCAGCATCAACCACAACATCATACGCGGCCGTCCCCGACCATGTCAGCGTGCCTTGGCCGGCATTGTAGATCGAGTTCGAGCGCGAGAGATAGGTTGCTCCGCCGGCAGAGAGATATGCGGTTATCTTCGGGTTGGCTGGCATGGTGCCAGCGGTGACGTTGATGTAGGTCGTGACTGTCACCACTGTGTTGGAGTAAACAGTGAAGGGCAGCGAGAACTGTGGTGTCTGGGTGAAGGTGACAATGTCGCCGCTGCCAGCTGTGATTGGCGCAGGGTTCAGCGAAACAGCGCCTGCTGCCCATTCACTCGAAGAGCCACCCCATGTTAAGCTCACGCTGTCATCCCCTGCTTTCGACTGACCGGAGCCGGCGGTTTCACCGCTGTACGGGCGATTGCTCCACAACTGCGTGGCTCCCGTTGGAACTGTATAGGTGCTGGTTGTCCGTCCACCAATAACTCCAAAAACAAGGTGGCCCGCATCGGAATCAACAGTGACACTCGGTACGCTGCTAGAGCCAGTACTCGAGATGAATGCATCAGTCGGTGCTATTGGACTTACCCCGGCGTAGGTGATTGCGCCTACAACCGCGCCCTGACTCAAAGCGTAGTTCCAGTTCACCTGCAGCTGGTGACTACCAGGATTTGGATTCAGCAGCCGATAGATATGGATTTTGCTGGAAAGGCCATTACGTTGCGTGCCGACCTCGGTCATTCGTTGCGTACCATAGTTCACAGAAGAAATATTCCGATACCACCCGCTGTTGTAGGAGATACCAACCATCAGTATCCGGTTCTCGCCTGTGTTGCCCGAGAAATAAGAGAACGAGTGCGTCGAAGCTGTTTTACTGGCGTTCGAAGCCGCTGCCGGACCAACCACAGTGATCTCCTGCGCAGTTACTGGTGCGGCAAGGGAGACTGTCATAGTCGTATTGTCAGCCGCAGCCACCGGATCAATCCGATCCATGGCCATACCTGGGCCGCTCAGATAGAGAACCTTGTTGCCGATAGCTCCGCCGCCAACCCGCGCGACATAAAAGTCCTGATTGATCAAACAGGTACCGGAGATCAGCGTGACGGGTAAGCGCAGGTCGTTGGCACCCACTACATCATAGGTGTTGGTATAGCCAGCTGGCAGCATCTGCACGAGCGTGTAATCGCCAGGTTCAATCACCGGGAAGAGATACTCCCCTGTTACGGTTGTGGTCGCAATTGCCACAAGCTGCGTGTTTGTATTATAAAGTTTAATCGTCACGCCGGCAATGCCCTGTATGTCTTCGGTATCAACCTCGCCATCCCCGTTAACATCCAGCCGCACAGCGCCTGAGACGCAGCCAGGTTTCTTAACAAAACCTGCATCAATATTTTCCCGAATCTGTCCAGCCGCCAAGCTGAAGATCGCTGTTTGTTTGGTAAGCGGGTCGGCATCGGAGTTAAACTCTCCATCAACCCCATAGCCATCGCTGTTGACAATCGTCAACTTGTATTTATCCGGCGGCTCGCCAAAAGCGACGCTGTAATCACCGGCTTTGACCCCCGCAAAACAGTAGTAGCCCGGCGCGTTCTGCGCATCGTTGGTGGTAACAGTTGTCATTGGCAATCCATTAGCACCCAGCACCGGCGCGCCGTTGGGGTATAACAGAGAAACCGCGGCGCCGTTCAGTCCTGGTTCGCCAGCGTCCTGCAAACCATTCGCGTTCTTATCCCACCAGACAAAGCTGCCAATGCGTCCGTGGATAAAATCAACAACGCTGTTTGTGACTGTCAAGCCGCTCCCGCCCACGGTTGCAGTGTTCGCCAGGCTGACGGTTCCGGCGGGCAGTGCTTCAAAGGCATCGACAGTCACTGTATAGCTTACCTCCCAGCTGCTGCGCACAGGCAGAACGCTGCCAGGGAGATCTATGCCGCCCTCATCCAGCGGAAAGATAGTCTGATTAGCAGGAAGCAGGTTGTCTGCAATCTGGTTGGTAACCGAGCTCTCATTAACGAAAAAGGTGTTGTCAGCAAGATAGGTGATCCCAGGAGGCAGCATGTCTTGAAGATCCAGCCCGGTAACAGGCTGGCGTCCTGTGTTTTCAATCACAATGCTGTAGCGCAGGGTATCGCCGGGCGAGATATGGCCGTCGTTGTCAGCATCAATCACCAGCTCGGAGTATTTACTCGCAACATAGAGCGGAAAGGGCGGGATGCCTGTTCCCATATCCAGTCCAGGTGCGCTGGTCGAGGCCTTCCCAGGATCCGCGCCCCAGGCTGCGGACAACTTGACCTCCGGCTTCAGCACATAGATCAGCATGCCGCTTTGATTTCCGCTCGGATTATAGATTTTGAGCTGCTGCAACTCTTTGGCAGAGTAGGCGGCATCATATTTGTTACCGGCCGGGTCAGTGTTAGCACCGGTGGCAGGGTTGGCGTCATAGTCAACATAAACTGTCACCGCTGTTTCGCCATTCCCAATTGGCGTGACCCAGACCGGACTCCCGTTTTCACTCGGGTTGGTGGTGGATGATGGATCGCGTCCAATACCAAGCCCCACCAGCACCTGCGAGGTCAGCGAGCTCTCGGGAACCATGGCAAAGCCCCAGTCAAAGGCATCGTTGGCACCACTAGCCCCAGTTGAATCAATTGTTGTCATGGCGTAGAAAGGCTTTTTATCCACGTTGATAAACCGCGCCCCGCTCGCGCTTGACTCCAGAATCTGCTTGGTGTAACCACCACTGGCAACAGTGAGCGTATTGGTTGTCAGAGTGCCGCTGGTTGAACGTCTGATATACAGGACACTAAGCGCCGCATCCCCCGGATTATAAAGCCAAGCTGTGGTTCCATTATTTGAGCTTGTTGCAACCGGGGTTGTCTGGCTGGATGACCAGTACGCGGTTGGCAGCAAGCGAATGAAGCGGCTCTCATAATAACTGCTAATATCGCCTGTGATCAAATCCACCTGCACCGGCCTGTCAGAGATCACGCGGCCGCCAACATGCATACCTCCATCAATCAGGCAGGCTTGCCCCTCAGCCAGCACATGCACCTCAAAGATGCCGTCCAAATCCTTATCAACCTGTACGGTCGCGCCGCCAACACCAGCCATGATGGAGAGACCCGTGTATTCAAACATCTGAAAATCCACGTTATCCGGAATATTAACCCCGACCGGGCACTGAAACGCAGTGCCCCAGAAGGCGGTATCATAGACCTCATTCGCACCTGCCAGCATGGTGCTGGAACCCGTTGCCCACACCGCCCGCGTCACTGCCACCGGCTTAGTTGAGGCAATTTTATCGCCGCCATCAAAATCAATCACCTCACCGCGGGTTGTTGAGACAACCTCGCTATCCAGTATGATCACATCCCCTGCCCGGAGAATATCGGTGGTAAATCCAGGCGGAATTCCATTCGAGGGATCGTTGTCACCCCAAATCTGGGTGCCGCCAGGGTTGTTGACCGCATGGTAGAGGTTTAAAGAGTTGGCGATGTTCTGGTCATATCCATCCTCCCACTGATCATAGTAGATCCGCGTCTCATCCGCGAAAACCGCGATCGAGAGATATGAGTGTACAGGGTCGACCGGCGCATATGTCCCTGTTTCCCCACTGCCCCCCTTGGCAATGGCTTTCAGGGATTGCAGCAGGTGATCCTCTGGCAGCGGAATATAAAAGGTCTGCACCGGAGCAATCCCAGCAGCCAAGGCTGCAAAGCCAAAGGCTGCGAAAAAGGCGGCCAAGGCTACCCCCCGAACTCGGGAAACTGCATGTCTAAATAAATTATTTGTCGTTTTTTTCATAATCATAGTATCATAATCCTAATAGAATATTTTTTTATATGGCCTTTTTGCAGGCGTGACAGGTGCCGAGATAGACCCGCTGAAGACTCAGAATCTGGCCCAATGCAGCAACCTTTTCTGAAAACACCTGATGGTCATTTTCCTCGGGTTCGATATCGACAATTTGCTCGCACGTTGTGCATAAAAAATGGTCATGCGGCTCAACTCCGCCATCAAAGCGGAAACGATGAGTCGGCATGGCAAGGTGAACGATCAACCCGCTACTTGCAAATAAATTCAATGTGCGATAAACCGTGTCAATTGAAAGTGATGGGATTTCCTGGTGCACCGTCTGGTAAACCGTTTCAGCATCAGGGTGATCTTTTCGTTCCCGCAGACACCTCAAAATCACTGATCTCGGATGGGTCGCGGCTAACCCAAATTGCTGAAGCTCCTCTCTAATCTTTTTCATGGCCGCATAATTTACAGGTTTAATGCAAACCCGTCAAGCAGTATAAGAATAAATCTTAGAAATGGGAATATAAGACTGACTGATTAGATACGCATTGCCTCTCGTGAACAACCACTCTGTATCCGCTGATTGCTTCGTATGATTTTCAACTCCTGCCGTGAAAGACAGGAAGTTCAGACAAACGTTCTCATTCTATTGGCAATAGCGGCGGCTGTTCCTGGAGCACCTAATTTAAGAAGAGTTGCGATAAGCAAGGACACCGCGCAGCGCGCAGCGAAAAACAATAGGGTAACTCGGTGGTCACTTGCATCGGAGTCGGGGTCGACCTCGTACGCTTTTCGATACCGATTCCGATAGCGACCCCGAGTTATGGCCTCACAACTACGTTCAAGTGAGCAAGCTACAAGCATAAGATCTGTTGTCCGGTGTCGCTGGTAGAGCGACTACTACACATGCGCTGCGCTTTGAATTCCAAGCCGTCATGCAATCCTTGCCGTTCGGTGTAGTAGCCGCTCTGTGAGCGGCATCCGTTGACGATGGTGTGCGACGATGTTGGTTAACGATTCCCGGCATGTTCCAGATCGTCCACCAGTGTCGTCGCCGCTATCGTCAACCGACTGGCCTCCCTGGATAAGGATTGCGATTAGTACCTCTCTTCTTAAACCCTATCATGTTTGCGAAAGATTTTGCGACTTTTGCGTTTTTTTGCGGCTAAACATAG
>JAQUCE010000073.1 GCA_028686345.1 Kiritimatiellia bacterium | reverse complement strand
ACCATTTGAGTATTAACGTGTTAGAGGTAATGCAACCGAATTTTGCGGCAATAGCCAAAAAACAGCGTTTTTTTGATGTAAGTTGTTTTCAATTATGATTTTACAGAGGCTTAGCGTCAAAACAGGCACAGCGGGCTCATAACCACTAACTTTCCAGTAAGCGTGAAGACCTCCCGCAATCACACAAACTCTGTTGGTAACGGCATCCAGCTGCTTTAGGGCTTCATCTCGATTCTTACCTGCTCAATCACATCTGGGTAGTTGTTGGCTCTGCCATACTCTGCCACCGGCGAACCGCTGTCAACCCCAACGCTCAGGGAGTCGTTTGGCTGCACACCAAAGCCGCCTCCCACTGAGCCTCTTGCAATCTCCTCTCCATTCAGCTTCAAAGCCGCCACTCCATCTTTGCCATGTGTCACGCTCAAGGTGTGTTTGCCTGGCAACAGTTTATCACGCCCGGCAATCGTGACACCCAGATCACTGCGGTTGACACTCCACTGCGGAATGCCCCCCTTGAGCCACAATGAGTAACCCTCAGAGGCGCCACCCTGGGCCACCAGAACACCATCGTGCCCGTTGTAGGTGAATTCGGCGCTCAGCTCTAGACCGCGTCCGCTCAGGTAGGGGGCCTGATTGTTCGGTACTGCACCCCTTTTAAAGGTGAACTTTAAAGTCCCGAGCGCGGCTGAATTCCCCCTTCTCTGATTGCCTTGCCGAATTTCCAAGCCGCCGTCCTCGGGCGGCACAGCATAGTGCTTTTTAAGCCGCTCCAGCTCGACCTTCAGTGCCTTGACTGTGCCGGCCTGCTCTGGATCAGCGTAAACGCTTTTCATCTCACTGGGATCGCTCTCCAAATCAAAGAGCTCCCACTCCTCGCCATCCGGAACATTGACCCCGTAGAAGCGGATCAGCTTGTGGCGGCCATTAAAAACTCCCTCATGACGACGCACCGAGTGTTCCGCAGGATATTCATAGTAGTGGTAGTAGAGCGATTTGCGCCAATCACCCGGTGTCTCCCCTTTCAACAGCGGAAGTAAGCTTCGACCCTGCATATCCGCTGGTATGGGTGCCCCCGCAATATCCAGGAAGGTCTCAGCAAAATCAATGTTCTGTACCAGATCGCGGTTGCGCGTGCCTGGTTTGATCACCCCGGGCCAGCGGGCTACCAGCGGGGTGCGGAATGACTCCTCATACATAAACCGCTTGTCAAACCACCCGTGTTCACCCAGATAAAACCCCTGATCAGACGCGTACATGACAACTGTATTTTTGTCCAACCCGCTCTCTTTCAAGTAGCTTAGAATTCGCCCGATATTCTCATCCACTCCGGCAACACACCCCAGGTAATCCTGCATGTACGCCTGGTACTTCCAGCGGATCAGATCTTTGCCAACGGGCTTGTGCTCTGCGAGATACGCCGCGCGTTCAGAGCCCTCTGTCACCTTTAAATCGGATCTCATCGTCATGGTCGTCTCAATCGTCATATCCTGGCCGCGCGCCGCTGTGCCACGCCCGGTATAGTCATCAAAGAGATTGTCCGGCTCAGGAAAGGTTCGTTTACGAAACTCCTTCATGATGCGCTCAGCTGGCAGCCAGTTCCGGTGCGGCGCCTTATAATGCACCATCAGCATAAAGGGCTTGGACGCATCCATTCCGCTCTCCAGCCAGTTCAGGGCGCGGTCAGTCACAATGTCAGTGGAGTGGCCGGGATACTCGGTTCGCCCGGCAGCGGTGATAAACTGCGGGTTGATATATCTGCCCTGACCTGGGAGAACCTCCCAATAGTCAAAGCCCTGCATGGCGCCGTCAAGATGGATCTTGCCGATCATAGCGGTTTGATAACCACTCTCCCGCAGTATTTTCTGGAACTGCGGCTGATCATGGTTAAAAGCGCCCCGGTTGTCAAATTTGCCGTTCATGTGGCTGTGCTTGCCGGTCAGCAGGGTTGCACGACTCGGCGAGCAGATGGAGTTACCAACATAGGCGCGCTCAAAAACAACTCCATCTCTGGCAATGCTGTCAATGTTGGGAGTGAGGTTCTCGTTTTTGAGCCGCCCGCCATAAGCGCCGATCGCCTGATAGCCATGGTCATCGGTAAAGATCCACACAATATTCGGTTTCCCGCCCGCCTGGGTTGGCGCCGCTGCTGCCAGCCGCGCGTTCGCTGTGATCAGCGCTAAAACCAGCGCTCCCATTTGAATGCTCAAACTCATTTGCATTGTATCATCTCCATTTATCACTTTTACGGTAACGTCTCAATAATCCGCCCTGGAGCAGCCTAACGCAGCATAGCCGCAACCAAACCTTCTAGTAAGTGCTGTGCGATATTATATCACATTCATTGATAAGTTGTGTAATAGTCGTTGCTGCGTTAGAAAAAAACACTTCGTGTTTTAAAAACACCATGACACGAAAACCGAATTGTTTGAAGAGAGAATATAATGATACTATCACAATATGAAAAAAGCAGAGTTATTAACGGATCGTTTTGGTCAAAATATAGCAGGCGTGTTGAATTGTTTTATCAGCATTTCTGATTTTTCCCGAGCACAGGAACTTGCGAAGCTGTTCGACCCGGAACCACTGCACCGCCGCAGTGGAGGTACAATGCAGCGACATCTACAGTTTTCTCGGAAAACGGCTGACAGAGTCCTCCGCCCGAGAAATCTCCAATCGACTGCAGACTTTGATTGAAGGAACTCGAATCAAGCATACGCTCGGTGCATCTTCGATAAAGATGTACGATAAGCAGAACTGCGTTCTTCGCATTCAGACAACTACTAGCAATGTCAGTATTTTCAAGCATCACCGTGAGGTGAAACACAGGGATGGCACCCGTGAAAAAAAGTACGACCCCATACGTAAGAGCATATACAGCCTTACGGCATTAGGCGAACAAATGCAGGCATGTAACAAACGCCACCTGAGCTTTATCTCTCAATGGAGAAATCACTGCAAAGAGCGTATAGATCTGCGAAAGGTCGCTTGTTCGACCAAAGATAAAAAACAACGATCCCATCGAGGTCTCAATTTTTTTCACAAAGAGGATCTCAAATTTATGTTGGCGATCATGCGAGGGGAATACTCGTTGACAGGCTTCTCCAACAGGATGCTCCAAAAACATCTGCCGGGATGGTCACCCCAGACGGTGGGCCGGATGCTTAAACGATTCATCGTTCTTAAGCTCATTAAATGTGCCGGTAAAACCTATAAATACTACTTGGCATCATTAGGACGAAAAACTATGATTGCTGCACTTCAAGTGAAAGAACGTGTTATTCTACCTGCAATGCTAAGAGCATAAATCTTTCGCAAACATGATAGGATTTAAGAAGAGAGGTACTAAAGCTGTGAGAGCTGATCCAGGAACTGGGCAATGCTACCCTTGCCGGCACCCTCAAGCGCCAGCCGCCGCCGCTTGATGCCGGTGAACGCGTCGGATGTGATCGCAGTGTGGTCGGCAATCACACTCTCTTTGAAAAAAACCTTGCCCGACGCGCGATCCACCAGTGTGTATTGCACATGGGTGGTGGCTTTCATGGTGAAGTTCCCCGGCGGCTGCACGATTTTCAGGATATGAGCCTGGAGCTGAAAACGTCCGCTCTCCGAGTAGAGCCCGCGCGCCTGTAGGCTCTCTTTTAAAGCAGCATCAAAGGTCTCAGAGGAGATTTCGCTGGACGTGATTGCGGCCAGCGATGTGCTGCGCGTTGTCGCAGCTAACGACACCTCGTTGATCAGCGCCTTATTGAATTTGCCGGAGACCTTGCCAGTGTAGATCATATTCTCAGCGCTGGGCGGTGTGGCGCAGCCGCCGAGCATCAGCAGCGTGACGGCTGCAGTCAGAAATTTAATTTGTCTTAGTAGTTTAAACATTACAATAAAGATACAGCAAATACGGTAACACTTCAAGCCGGTTTTTCGCCTGTTATGCGACCCGCAAACTCCACTTAACAGCACCGGTCAACGGAGCCGTCGCGCCGATTATTATAACGGCTCGACTGTAATCAACACATTCGGCTATAATGATCACACAGAGGTAACTAATGCGGTAATGAACTCAGGTGAATAGAGCGAACGCCTGTTTGAACGTAACCGCATTGATCACAAAACGATCAATACGAAAAAGGAAATACTATGACGCACTTAAAGTTGGCGGTTCTTACCGCATCACTGCTCTCCCTCACAGGCCTAGGCGCGGATGAGCCTTTTCTTGCACCTCCTCAGCATACCGCGCCGCCGCTTGAAGAGCATGCTCTCACCAACCGCGCCTTCCAAGGCATATCCAGCATGGCGGTTGCGCCCAATGGCCGTCTCTGGGCAACCTGGTATGCAGGTGTCACCCCGGGCGAAGATCAGAATAACTATGTTGCAGTTGCGACCAGCGGTGACAATGGCAAGACATGGAAAGAGGTGCTGGTTGTCGACCCGGACGGCAAAGGCGCTGTGCGCGCATTTGATCCGGAAATATGGATGGCTCCCGACAATAAGCTCCGTCTTGTCTGGGCGCAGTCCATTGGCCATAAGTGTACAATCGCCGGTGTCTGGATGATGACAGCCAATGAACCAAATCAGGAATCTGCGCAGTGGCAGAGCCCGCAACGCATCACCGATGGAGTAATGATGTGTAAGCCGCTCGTTCTCTCAACCGGCGAATGGGCCCTGCCGGCATCAACTTGGAAGGAGACTGACTTTAGCGCAAAAATGGTGGTCTCCTCGGATAACGGCAAAACCTGGAAAATCCGCGGGGCGTGCAACATACCAGACAAGGATCAGACCTTCGATGAACACATGATTGTTGAACGCAAGGATCGCTCGTTATGGCTGCTGGCCCGCACCACATACGGCATCGGAGAAAGCGTCTCCACTGACCGCGGCAAAACATGGACGGAACTTAAACCATCATCCATCGCCCACCCTTCAGCACGCTTCTTTATCTCCACCCTCGCCTCCGGCAACCTGCTGCTGGTAAAACATGGCCCGATCGATAAAAAGACAGGACGTTCACATTTAACCGCGTATATTTCAAAAGACGACGGCAAGAGCTGGGATGGTGGACTCCTGCTTGACGAACGTGGCGGAGTCTCCTATCCTGATGGCCAGCAGAGTGCCGATGGCACCATCTATATCACCTACGATTACAACCGCACCTCTGACCGCAACATCCTCTTTGCAACCTTCAGGGAGGAGGACGCCGCCGCTGGCAAGCCGGTCAGTGGTGCTGTCCGCCTGCGCCAGGTTATCAGCAAATAAACTTACAAACAAACCAGAAGGTTATCAGCTAATGACAAAATTGATAAAAATAACCATAGCTGCGGCTGCGGCTCTGACCGCCTGCTTTGGACTCAGCGAACCACAGAGTGCAACAGAGTTCCTGCAGGGCAACGGGGCCGTGCTGGAACCAATCACCTGTTCCATTGGAACTGTGGAAAAAGATAGCTCAATCTTCCTTGACCGCAACTACGTTTTCCATGAACCGCCCGCAGGACTGAAAGGAATGACACTGCTTAAGCTGTCCATGAACGGAGATCAGCCGATTGCGATAAAAAAGGAGGGGTTGCTGACTGTAATAACCCCTGCGCCTGACATGCCGGGCGCATTCTGCTCGCAGACAGATGAGCTGGAAAAACTAGGGTTCACATGGATTCAAGCCCCTGTTGTTTTCCAATGCTTCGGCGAAAATGCTTTCGACCAGTGCCGCATCTACCAGAAACAGGTCAAAAAAGGCGAGAAATTTCAGTTTAAGAAATGGGTGATCTACGCGGGATTTAATCCAGAGGGATTGAACTTTTATTCTCCGCCCGAGCGGGTGAAGCGCGTGATTGAGATACTGAAGGCTGATACCACCCGCGTTGATGCAGGAAGGTATGCTGAGGACATTCAAGTGAACCGCCCCGATTATGTGGTGTTTATCCCCAGGCAACCGCGCGACAACGAAAAACGCGACCCTGCGCAGCCAGGCGACACCTATAACGATCATTTTCAGGTTATCGAATATAACAACAGCCTTTTTGCCTTCTGGACCCAGGCAACAAGAGAGGCTGATATTGACCAGCACATCGCCTTCTCTAAAAGCCTCGACCAAGGCGATACCTGGAGCGAACCAATGATCCTGGCCGGCTCGCCCAACAAAAAAAATCCGGCCCTGCTGGCCAGCTGGCAGCAGCCGATGATCAGTGAATCAGGGCGGATCTATGTGCTCTGGAACCAACAGACAACCAGCCGCGGCCCCCACTGCGGGAATATGTTCGGGATCTACTCCGACAACCAAGGCGACATATGGTCAGCCCCGAAAATGGTCCCAATGCAGAGGATGTCGCGTGATCCCGAAGATCCGCTCATCCCGCCCAGCTGGTGCAACTGGCAACGTCCCCTGCGCCTTGGAAAAGACGGGCGATATCTCGTCGGTGTCTCGCGACACGGAAGGTTGCCGACTGAGGCGAAGGGTAGCTGCACCATTGAATTCCTCCAGTTTGACAACATCGATGATGACCCGAAAGTCGAGGATATAAAGCTCAGCTGGTTTGCCACCAACGAAAATGTCCTTAAAGTCGACCATGAAAAATTCGGCTCTGCCAACGAAGAGGCTGGTATTGTCAAGCTTCCAGATGGGCGCCTTTTTGCGCTGACACGCACCGGTGCCGGGCACCCCTTCTGGTCACAGAGCCGCGATGACGGTGTCACCTGGAGCCAGCCGGCAAGGCTGCTGGACCGTGACAACGGCACACCATACCTGCATCCCCGTTCGCCCTGTCCGATCTATGACTGGAAAGGCACCGAAGCGGCCAGCGGGTTTTACTTTGCTCTTGTTCATAACACCTTTGACTTTGAGGCTGAAAGGGAGTATCAAAACCGGGGGCCATTGTATCTGATTGCCGGACGATTCAACCCCGATGCCGAACAGCCAATTGAATTTGCCCCGCCAAAACTGTTGGCCCCGCGCCCCAGAGGAAATTCATTTTACACCAGCTACACCATTGTCAATGGACAGGGCATACTCTGGTTTCCTGATATGAAGTTCTATCTGCTTGGTCGGGTGATCGGCGATGAGTGGTTTGAGTAGGGTTGTTTTCACTTAGAGCGCGTCAGGAAAAGCAGGCGGAAGTCCATCACCTGCTTTCCTGGCATTTCCAATGACTTAAGCGTGAGTGTGCCCTTACCCTTCTCCAGCTGTATGTTGCCGAGCGTCGTGCGTTTGAAATCCTTTACATACGATTCCTGCCGTTTAACCCGATCGTGCTCCATGCCGACCAAAGGCGGGTCGTGAGGCTCGGTAATTTTTGCAACCAGCGTGCTTTCGTTAAAGCTCAGCATGACAGTTGAGCCTATATCGGCGGCGGAGCAAGTGTAGAGCAGTTCGACTTTGTAAGCACCGCTAGTGCCCACTTCGCACTCCCAGGTGATTTTATCCTCGCGATCACTCCAGTTGGTGAAGAACGAACAATTAGGGTGGCGACTCGAGCGCTTGATATTACCATGACCAACCCCATCCCTGGCCGGGATCTGGGTAAACTTTGATTTTGGATCTCCAATCACAAAAGGCCGGTCATCAAACTCTTTGCCAAAATCAGAGAGCATTTCGTTTTTCCAACTGTCGGCTATTTTGATCAAGCAATCAGCTACTGCGGGCTGCTGCGCGGCGATATCGGTTCTCTGCCCCGGATCAGCGATCATGTCGTAGAGCTTATTCTGATGATCAAGCCTGTATTGCTGGGTGCGGACAGAGACCTTCCTAGCCCAATGTGAAATCAGCGTGCGATCCATCAAAGCTAACTTATCGCCAAACAGCAGCGACTTCAGGCTGATTCCGTCGAGCGGCTTGTCTCCAGTGATTGGTACCTTTGCCAGGTCGGCCAGGGTCGGCAGCAGATCCATGGCAGAGCAGATCTGAGCCACCTCGGTGCCTGGCTTGATTATTCCGGGCCAGCGCACAAACAGGGGCGAGCGCACGCCGCCCTCATCAGTTGTCCCCTTCCTGCCGCGCATATCCCCGTTCCAGCGGAAGCTGTTGGGCCCATTATCGCTGAAATAAATCACAATCGTGTTTTTCGACAGCCCGAGGTCGTCAAGTTTCTTGAGCACGCGTCCAACGTTCCAGTCAATGTTTTCACACATTGCCAAGGCCGCACGGGTAAAATCAGTTTGCTCCTGATCCAGATAGCGATGCGAGAGAGCGATCGGCTTGTCTTTGAATTTATTCCACCAGGGCTCCGGCACCTGCATCGGCGAATGCGGCGTATTGTACGGCAGATAGACAAAAAACGGGCTGCCCTTGTTCGCTTCAATAAACGCCATCGCCCGCTCGGTGAAATCGTCAATCACAAACCCTTTGCCCTTAACAAGCTCACCGTTGTGTTGAAGCATGGGACTGAAATAATTGCCCCAATGCCCAGAGCAGAAGCCATAGAACTCGTCAAAGCCGCGCGCATTCGGGTGGTATGGATACTGCATGCCGCTGTGCCATTTTCCGAAGGCCGCGGTTTTGTATCCGGCCCTCTTGAACACATCCGCGATGGTTGTCTCATCAGCGTTGATACGCTCCCCGCCCTCCGAGGTGCTCCACACGCCACAGCGCACATGATGGCGCCCGGTCAGGAACTCAGCGCGCGTCGGCGAACAAACAGGGCTGACATAGAAGCAATCAAACTGCGCGCCGTCCCTGGCAAGCGAATCTATATTCGGAGTCTCAAGGTTTGTGTTGCCATGCAGGCTCAGATCGCCCCACCCCTGATCATCGGCGAGAATAACGACCACATTCGGCTGTTCGGCTGCGTTGGCCAAGGCCAAAGAAAGATATCCCAGACAAAAAAATAAGCTGAGCAGTGTTTGTGTGTTTTTGATAATGACCTCCCCGTTGTTTTACTTTTTCCGACAGATTGTTTCAGCCATCACTTGCAACTAATCACGCTCTTTTCAGTCACGTTTTTCTCCACTGTAAACCCTGACGCTCTCGATCACACCGTTGAAATGCCCTATTGCCGGCTCAATCACTTGGCTGCCCAGATCAGCGCCAATCTGCATGCCTTCATTTGGCATCTTGCCGATCAACGCGGCCAGCGGTTTTTTCCCGACAGAACGTCCGCCCGCCAGAAGTTCAACCTTCTGATCAGCAGTGAGAATCCCCGTCAGCTTAACCCAGCCTGTCAACGGTTTACTTGTTTTTACAATAACCGGATTTTCGCCGCCGGACACAACCGCAAACACAGCGCATCCACTCTCGATTGCCAGCGCATAGCCTAATGAACGCCCCCCCAGGGCCACCAGAACGCCATTGCTCTCAGAGTCAATCTTAACCATGACCTCCACGGAAAGCGCTTTCATAGATGGATCAATCGCCTCCGGTTTTTTAACGTCAATAGAGCCAGCACCGCTGAACTGAAAAACCTTTCGATTCTCCGGCACTTCGACGACTTTCACGCCGCCATTGAAAGCACCCGCGATTTTACCGGCGCTAGCGTCAACCACCCTCTTGTTCTCAGAGTTGGCCGCTTCAAAGGACAAAATTAATTGCGGGGTTTTATCTGGTCTCCAGTTGGCACCCCCCGGAAGCCCCCACCAGTAAGGACGGTCGGTGTAATCAGGAACAACATAGCCGCTCTCCTCCGATAGGCGCGCCAGCTCCTGCTCAAGCTCTGTCCGCATCCCGGCAGAGTTCGGGTTCGAATAAAGATTATCTATTTCATAGGGGTCTTTGCCGAGATCAAACATCTCCGTCCACTCAGGATGGCCGCAGTAGGTAATCAGCTTAGCATTATCTGTGCGGACCGCCTTGATATCCGGAACACGGGTGCCCTTCTGCGCCTCTGCAAAATACTCATAGAACCAGGATCTGCGCCAATCCTTGGCATCCGTTGTCAGCAACGGCTTCCAGCTTTGCCCCTGAATCGTCTCAGGAACTTTGACCCCGGCCAGATCGAGCATTGACCTGGCCAGATCCAGGTTCAGAACCATCTGATCACACACCCGCCCCTGGGCAGCGCGACCCAGCATAGGATAACGGACAATAAAAGGAACCCGCAGACTCTCATCATAAGCACTGCGCTTATCGCCCAGACCATGTTCACCAAGATAGAAACCATTGTCGCTGGTATAGATCACAACGGTATTCTCTTTAAACCCACTCTCATCCAATGAATCCAGAATGCGCCCCAGACACTCATCCATGGCACTCACACAGCGCATATAGTTGAGGTTAACAGGCATGGTCTCTCCCAGCTTGAGGTTGGCAAGCCGCTGCTTGATCCTCTCATCATACGGAGGCGGAACAGTGCAGTTCGGCACCACCCGGGCCTGCGCATCCACAAACCGATTTTTAGCTCTCTCAGGCGGCTCAAAGGGAGCATGCGGAGTTTTAAAGCCAACCACCATCATCCATGGCTTCTCTGCGCCTCTCTGTTTTTTGATAAAGTCAACAGCGTAATCAGTGGCGACATCGTCAATCCAGCCGCTGGTTTTGATTGTTTGCCCCTGCACAACAAACTTGGAGTCAAAGTAATGTGAGTGGCCGATATAAGAGGCCGCATAGTCAAACCCCGGACGCTCCCGCTGACTGCCCATATGCCACTTGCCAATATAGGCAGTCGTGTAACCGGCATCGCGCAGCAGCGTAGCATGAGTCACACTGTTGACAGGAAAATCACGAAAGTTGGAGGCAATGCCATTAAGGTGATTATATCGTCCGGTCAGATTAACCGCCCGGCTGGGGGAACAGAGTGAATTGACCACAAACGCATTTCTGAAGCGGACTCCCTCAGCCGCCAGCCGATCCATATGCGGGGTCTTAAACCATGGAAAGCGCCCCTTCGCCCCCTGTTCCAACTGCACAGTGGAAAAGGCATCGTAACGCTGGTCATCGGTATAAACAAAGAGGATGTTGGGCCTTGTGGCGGCCTGCAGCGCTATCACCGAAAAAAGAAAACAAAAAACGACTGTCTTAGACAAACTCAGGTTCATAGGCTGTCAGCTCCTTGCAAGCAAGCGTTGCAATCATATACCAGTTTCTTCAGGCATGTAACGGCCTCGTGGCAAATATTATAAAAGAGGCCGACATCAACGGAGTAGGCGATATACTGGACACCTGCTTCGATCCACCGTTGCGCCTGGGTCGGGGAGTCTGCAAAAACGCCGATGGTCTTGCCTTTGCGTTTGGCAACCGCGATGATCTTCTGCATCTCTTCAAGGACCTTCGGATGCTCAATCTCGCCTGGAACGCCAAGCGCCTGCGAAAGATCATAAGGTCCAATAAAGAGAATGTCCACTCCGGGAACGTCGGCGACCTTCTCGTATTCGTCGAGGGCAGTTCCTTCGAGCTGGAGAATGACCAGCGCCTCGTTAGCGGCTGCAAAGTAGTCGGAGCGATTCATGGCCGAATAGCTTGCGGCGCGCACGAAGCGGCAGACCCCCCGGTGTCCAAACGGCGCGAACTTGACAGCATCCACCACGGTTTGCGCCTCAGCTTCGGAGGCTATTTGCGGCACCTGAATACCCCCGGCACCCAGGTCCAGCGGCTGAGATAAGCCTTCGGCTAAGCTGTCGCGCGTGCGGACAATCGGCAAAAGCCCCGAGCATTCAGCCGCGCGGATCAGATTTTGCAAGGTCTCAAGCTGGATGGGGCCGTGTTCCATATCAAGAATACAAAAGTCAAAACCAGCGCGTCCAATAATCTCAACGAACTCAGGCGCAGTTGTTTTGCAGAAGACTCCAAAAAGCACGCCACCTTTCCTCAGTTGTTCACGTGCCGTTGGTAAAGTTTGAAGGGCCATTATTTTATCCTTAATGTTGCGGCACTTACAAAAAGACGCGTTGAAAATTCCGCTCTTTCTTTTAATGTGCAGAACTCTAGAATGTCGTTTTAAGAGCAAAAATGCAAGCCTAATTTTACGGCGTGACAGGGAAGCGCGAACAGGAAAACGGCTGCAGCGTAAGGTTTGTTGTCCAGCCTTCAGGCTGCTGCGTAAGGTTTGTTGTCCAGCCTTCAGGCTGCTGCGTAAGGTTTGTTGTCCAGCCTTCAGGCTGCTGCGCAAGGTTTGTTGTCCAGCCTTTAGGCTGCTGCGCAAGGTTTGTTGTCCACCTTTAGGCTGCTCCAAAGCTATGAAGATAGTTACCTGAACTTCTTTTTTTGCGACAGAAGTTGAAGGAGCAGCAACTAAGAATAATTCGGCCTCGCCGAATTATATGATTCCGCCCCGCGGAATAGTAATAGTGATGGCTGATTTATGAATCGCCCGATTTGGGGAAGTTGCGGGGAAGAGGGTGATCAACGTCTCCTGATTTCTAATCGACACCTGTGTTCGCTGACTGCTATAGTTGTGCAAGTAATCAGGAGAACCCCGAAGGGATGTATTCACCTTAGCCCGGGGCAAGCGAAGCGAAGCCCCGGGAGGTAAGAAGTTAAATTTGTGGCCTGAAAGGTCACCTCAAAATCGTGGTTGAGGGTTTAAGGGGACTAAGTCCGCGCACTGGGCGCGGAGTTCAGAGGTCGGTTTACGATGGCGGCGACGATGCTGGTGGTGGACGAGCCCGCGCATGCTCCCAATCGTCAACCAACATCGTCGCACAGCATAGTCAACCGATGCCGCTGGTAGAGCGGCTACTACACGGAATGGCAAGGCTTACAAACAGCTTGCAAGTCGTACAACAGGTCACCGAAGCATGAAGGTGGATCCAGACGGTTTTGCCGTCAGGTAGCCGCTGGAATCAAGCCGAACGCTCCTGGCGCCGCTATAATCAATGGCGCTCAGCTGCGCAGCCGTTAATCCGCTGTTGTCAGTGCCAAAGCGCACGCTCTTCTCCACCAGCGAACCAACTAGCGTCAGAGCTCCACTCCAGATGTTGGTGCTGCTGTTTTCAAAGGCGATGCTACCGCTACCGAGCATCAATTCGCTATCCTTGGTGAGCTCCAAGGTGCCAGCCGTGTTGCTGACACCCCCCATCTCCAGCCTGCCGCCGTTCAGTATCATTTTATTATTTGCATTCAAGCAGTTATCTCCTGCCAAACGAATGGCCCCACCCGAGATCGTGTACGCTCCTTTGTTCGTGTTGGGAGCGGAGAAGCTGACTGTCCCCGCGCCGGTCTTGACTGTCGGCAGCCCCTCGTAATTAGGATAGTCCACAATCGCACCGGTGATCGCAAGGTCAACCTCGCTGTCGCCGGTGACATCCCAGACATCCAATCTCAGGGTGTCGTTTGAATCAACCAAGCAGAGTCCGGAGGCGATGGTCGAAGCGTTGGTACCTGTCACCGTGATCTTCGCATCAGAGATATGCCCCGCCTGCAAAGGGTTGCCAGTTACCTGCGCACCGCTCTTTAACGTGAGATTGTTTATGTAATTATCACTACGAGTCGCCGAGCCTGAACAGCTGTGCAGAGTTCCGCCATCAATCGTAATAGGGCGCGAGCACCCAGCATTAAAACGTTCGGTCACGGTGAGTTTCCCGCCACGGTTGACCAAAATCGCACGCCCGTCACCCACGCCACCGGCGTTATCCCATGTCAATCCAGTGTCACTCTTAACACTCAGACGCAGTTCGCCGCCAGAGTTGACTGTGACGGGAGCAGAGATGGAGAAGCGCGATGTTTGCGCAACAACAATGCCGCAATTGATGACCATACCGCCGCTGCAGCTGTTAGTGCCGCTGAGCAGGAGCGAGGCTGGTGGCTGCGTACCCTTGAAAACAGCTGTGTCATGTGCTTCATACACGGTGGTTGCTGTTCCGCTGGTGTCAAAATCCGGGTAGGGCAGGCCACTGCCGTTGATGTACTTGTGATAAACGCGCCGCCCGTAGATATCCGCACCCACCTGGGTTAACTCCACCTTGACGCACTTCACATATGGCGGATCCTCAATTTGCAACTGGAACGTCGCGGTTACGCCGTTGTTCTGAAAGTAATAGGCGGTTGCCGGCAATGGTGTTCCATGTCGAATCGCTGCCCCGCCCAAAAAGCCCGCCGCTGATTGGTAATCAGCGAGATTTTGACCGGGAAAGAGCAGCTGAGAGGTGGCTGGCATGAAACCGTATTTGATTAGCGCAGCGTAATCCCAAGGCGCGGCTCCGCCAACTTCAATCAATCCCGACCCACTGACAGTGCCACGCAGGACTTGCCGGGCATTGTTTGCAAGGTGCAGCTTGCCATAGTTTTTAATCGCGCCGCTGTATGAGCCTGCTCCCAGATTACCGGCATTGCTGAGCACCACTGTTCCGTTGGCGATGGTTGTGTCGCCAGCGTAGGTGTTCGCGCCAGTGAGAGTCAATACCGAGTCATCTCTGAGATATGAGATGGATGTGTTTCGCGTCTGGTATCCGTAAGTTCCGCTAAGCGTGTCGAAGTCAAAGCCCAGTTCGCTGCGGCTAAGGTATTTTGCGTACAGCGTGCGGGCTTGAATGTCCGCGCCAACTTGCGAGAGCTCTATCTTCACGCATTTGGTCTTGCCATCGTCAATCACCTGTAACTGATAGGTCGCGGTTGTGCCGTTGTTTTCAAAATAAAAAACCCGCCCCGGCAGAGGCGTACCACCGTTAACAGCGCTCCCGCTCAGCGCACCGTTTACGCGCCGCACCCGCGCCAGGGTGGCATCAGGGAAGAGCGTGACAGCAGTTGCTGATAGAACCGTTGGGTTAATTGCGTCAAAGGCAAGGCTCAATTGCGGGATGCCATAACTGGACATGTTCCAGCGAGTGGCAACGCTCGCGGCGTTATAGGTGGATGTGTCAAAGTCGTATCCAGGCTTCCTGCCAGCCGCGTAACCCGCATACAGAGCACGCCCATGAATGTCTGCGCCAACCTGTGTCAGCTCAATTTTGACGCACTTTAAATTAGTGCCGTCAAGCGTCTGCATCTGACATGTCAGATTCGTTGCGTTATTGACAAAATGAAAGGCATCCACTGGCACAGGGATCCCGTGGTTGATAGAGCTCCCCCCCATCAACCCGTAAACAGCAGTGCAGTCAGCCAGTACAACATTTTCAAACAGAATGGTATAGCTGGTCGTGAGAAATTCGCCATAGTTCAAAACCTCCCCTTTGTAGAGGCCACCAGCACCGGCCAAAGCTGAGGCGATTGTATTCGAGGGGTTGTACGCCGCGATCCTGGTCATCGGAGCACTCAGATTAAGAGCCCCGCCCGCCAGTGTAAGTGCTTCTGAAGCAGCGCCGAAGGTCAAACTATTGAAGGACTGATTGTCGCCAACAACGGTAATGGTTCCAGCTTGCAGACCCACAGTTGCGCTCCCAAAATACAGGTTATCGTCTGCACCAGTGTTGGTCACGATCGGCTCTGACGTGCCGCTGCTGTCGCCGCTCCAATTGCTGTCAGCGCCCCAAGCGCCGCCAGCAACACCGAAGCCGGGCGTGGCTCCGTTGTTGTCCCAGTAGTTAGTGCTGCCATGTGCGCCAAGTGTCGCTGCGAAGAGAGTGAGTGCTGCCGCGCCTTTAAATTTAACTTTTTTCATTGTCCGCTCCTTAATCTTATTATCCCTGACAAACAAGCGTTTTGACGCTAAAAGGACCTTAAAACGTTACGCAACCTTATTACATTCGTGGTAATTTCACAAGCTTAATCTCAAGAACGCAGTTAAAGAGTTGAAGGGAGCCGGGAGGAAGAGGTTCTAGATCCGCGCAAGCGGGGAGTGAAGCGCGGTGAATTTCTTGACTCGCACTTACTCTAGCTTGACAAGGGGTGAGACAAGGAAGTCGTTCGCTATGCGGGCGGCAGGCAAGTGATCAACAGGGTATGCAAAAACGTAGCTCCGATTTCCAATCGGACATCTCCGGTTGGAAACCGGAGCTACTGGAGGTCAGCCGCGCCTGCGTAAACTTAGTCGCAAGCTTTGTCGGAGTGCAATAAACGCGCTACGTTGTTTTTCTATTCGCTTAAGCCAGTAGCGGCAGGCAGAACAAAAAAAGGCGGATGCCGAAGCATCCGCCTTTTTTTAATGTTTGCTGTAATCAGCACCTGTCTTACATCATGCCGCCCATGCCGCCCATGCCGGGATCGCGCCCTTGCATGGAGGTGTCGTTCTTCTCAGGAATCTCGGTGACCATGCACTCGGTTGTCAACAGCAGGCCGGCAATTGAAGCCGCGTTCTGCAGTGCAGTGCGAGTGACCTTGGCCGGATCGAGAATACCGGCGAGGATCATATCGACATATTCACCGGTTGCCACGTTGTAGCCATTGGGTCCTTTGGCGAGCTTCACCTTCTCAACAATCAGTGCAGCTTCCAGACCGGCATTTTCAACCAACTGGCGCAGAGGCGCTTCGAGAGCTTTCAGGATAATGTTGACGCCAATGGCCTCATCATCCACAGCCACCACACTGGCGACTGCCTTTTGACAGCGCAGCAGAGCAACGCCGCCGCCGGGAACAATACCCTCTTCAACTGCAGCGCGCGTGGCATGCAGAGCATCTTCGACGCGGGCTTTCTTCTCTTTCATTGCGCTTTCCGTTGCAGCGCCGACCTTGATCACAGCCACACCGCCAGCCAGTTTGGCCAGGCGCTCTTGCAGTTTTTCGCGGTCATAATCAGAGCTGGTATCTTCAATCTGCTTTTTGATCAGAGCAACACGGGCCTGAATGGCCTTGGTCTTGCCGCCACCCTCAACGATTGTTGTGTCGTCTTTGCTGATGGTGATCTTTTTCGCTGAACCCAGATCCGCAAGCTCGACGTTCTCAAGCTTGATACCCAGATCTTCACTCAGCATCTTGCCGCCAGTCAGCTCAGCAATATCTTCCAGCATCGCTTTCCTGCGGTCACCGAAACCAGGCGCCTTAACAGCCGCGACCTGCAGTGTGCCGCGCAGCTTGTTGACAACCAGAGTTGCCAGGGCCTCGCCCTCAACATCCTCAGCAATGATCAGCAGGGGTCTGCCAGACTTGGAAACATTCTGCAGTAAAGGCAGCATGTCATTCAAGTTGGAGATCTTCTTCTCGTAGATCAGAATAAAGGGATCCTCAAGAACGCACTCCATGCTCTCCGGCGCGGTGACAAAATAGGGTGAAAGGTAGCCCTTGTCAAACTGCATTCCCTCAACAACATCAAGCGTGGTCTCAAGAGTTTTGGCCTCTTCGACTGTGATTGTGCCGTCTTTGCCCACCTTGTCCATTGCCTCGGCAATGATCTCACCGACTTCGGCCTCGCCGTTGGCGGAGATAGAGGCAACCTGCGCGATCTCCGCAGGATCCTTGACGCGCTTGGACTGCTTGGCGATCGCGGCCACAACAGCTGCTGTCGCTTTGTCGATACCGCGCCTCAGAGCCATTGGATTGGCCCCAGCAGTCACGTTCTTCAGACCTTCACGGTAGATTGCCTCGGCCAGCAGAGTGGCGGTGGTGGTGCCGTCACCGGCAACATCGCTGGTTTTGCTGGCCACTTCGCGCACCATCTGCGCACCCATGTTCTCGAAAGGACAGGGCAGCTCAATCTCTTTTGCCACCGACACACCGTCCTTGGTGATTGAAGGTGAGCCAAACTTCTTATCCAGAATCACATTGCGGCCAGCCGGGCCCAGTGTTGTCGCAACAGCGCGGGTCAATTTCTGCACGCCAATCATAATTTTCTGGCGGGCTTCGGTATCATACATCATTTGCTTTGCAGCCATACTATAATCTCCATATTGTTGTGTTAAACTTTAAACAAGCACTCCGAGCAGGTCGGATTCACGAACGAGCTGATAGGTGATATCATCGATCTTCAACTCGGTTCCACCGTATTTCGGCAGCAGAACAGTCTCGCCCACCTTGACATCAAACGGGATCTCTACGCCGTCGTCATCACGCTTTATACCAATAGCAATCACTTTGCCTTCCATTGGCTTTTCTTTTGCGGAATCAGGAATAATGATTCCACCCTTGGTCACATCCTTCACATCGATCGGCTCAACCAGTACGCGGTCGCCTAATGGACGAATTGTTTTCTTTGCCATCTTTTATTCTCCTTTGTTTGTTTAGAACTCGTTGTTAGTTGTTTAAAATCTCTCTTACTTTTTGTCATCATCCATCATGGTGAAATCAGCATCAATTACATCATCGTCACCACCGGCCTGTCCAGAGTCAGCGCCAGGAGCTTGACCGTCCGCGCCGGGCTGGCCATCAGGAGCGGGCTGCTGCGCGTACATCTCCTGCGTGACAGACTCCATAGCCTTGTTAAGCTCTTCCTGCTTGGCTTTAATCTCATCCAGAGAGCCATCTTTAACAGCCTCTTTCAGGGCTGCCAGCGCGGATTCAACCGGCGCCTTTTTGTCAGCCGAGATCTTCTCGCCATTCTCACTCAGCATCTTTTCCACCTGATAGCACAGGTTCTCAGCCTGATTGCGGGCCTCGACCTCGTCGCGGCGTTTGGCATCCTCCTCGGCATGCAGCTCAGCGTCCTTACACATCTGGTCGATCTCCTCTTTCGAGAGACCGCTGGAAGCAGTGATCGTAATCTTCTGCTCTTTTCCAGTTCCCAGATCCTTGGCGTGAACATTCAGGATGCCGTTGGCATCCAGGTCAAAGGCCACCTCAATCTGAGGGCGGCCGCGCGGTGAGGGCGGAATTCCATCCAAATGGAAACGGCCAATTGTTTTATTGACGTTAGCCATCTTGCGCTCCCCTTGCAGCACATGGATCTCGACCGAAGGCTGATTGTCAGCGGCTGTGCTGAAGATCTCACTCTTTTTGGTGGGGATGGTTGTATTGCGCTCAATCAGAGGTGTCATAATGCCACCCAGGGTTTCAATGCCCAGAGTCAGCGGTGTGACATCCAGCAGCAGCACATCCTTAACCTCGCCCTTGAGAATACCGCCTTGAATTGCAGCACCGATCGCGACCACCTCATCCGGGTTGACACCCTTGTTAGGATCTTTACCGAAAAGCTTGCTGGCTCTCTCCTGCAAGCGCGGCATGCGGGTTTGACCGCCCACCAGCACCACTTCGTCAACACTGTCAAGCTTCGCGTCTTTCAAACAGTTACGGCACGGCTGAGAGGTTCGCTCCAGCAAGGCGTCAGTCAATGACTCCAGCTTGGCGCGGCTCAACGTTATGCTCAAATGCTTGGGACCGCTGGCATCTGCGGTGATAAAGGGCAGGTTGATCTCTGAGTTAGAGGCTGAGGAAAGTTCACACTTTGCCTTTTCAGCGGCCTCTTTCAACCGCTGCAGTGCCATGGTGTCGCCCGACAGGTCAATACCGCTCTCTTTCTTAAACTCCTGGGTCAGCCAGTTCATGACAGCCTGATCAAGGTCGTCGCCGCCAAGATGGGTGTCGCCATTGGTGGCCTTCACCTCAAACACGCCGTCGCCGATATCCAGAATTGAGACATCAAAGGTGCCGCCGCCGAAATCAAAGACCGCGATCTTCTCATCCTTTTTCTTATCCAGGCCGTAAGCCAGCGAGGCTGCCGTAGGCTCATTGATAATGCGCAGAACCTCAAGGCCCGCAATGCGTCCGGCATCCTTGGTGGCCTGGCGCTGTGAATCATTAAAGTACGCAGGCACAGTCACAACCGCCTGGGTGATGCTCTCGCCCAGATAGGCCTCGGCATCGGTCTTCAGCTTCTGCAGAATCATCGCCGCCACCTCGGGCGGTGAGTACACCTTGTCGTCAACCTTAACATGGGCATCGCCATTGGCGGCACGCACCACATCAAACGGGACCATTGAAGCCTCGTTGGTCATCTCATCATATTTACGCCCCATGAAACGCTTTACTGAGTAAATCGTTTTCTTAGGGTTGGTTACGGCTTGACGTTTTGCAGACTGGCCTACCAGACGCTCGCCATCCTTGGTGAATGCAACAACCGAAGGAGTTGTGCGCTGCCCCTCAGCATTGGGTATAACAACAGGCTCGCCGCCTTCCATGACGGACATACACGAGTTGGTTGTTCCTAAATCTATTCCTAAAACTTTTGCCATTTTCTCTGCTCCATTCTACTCATCATTAAATTTACTGAGCTGCATCATATTTAGCAGTAAGCATACCAAAGTCGCTCCGGCCCGCGTGATTTATATCTATGAGCTTGCCTATCAACGATTTAAAAAAATAATGAAAGACATTACGCGGCGCGGAAAAGCGGGACAAAGTGAGACATAATGCCCCGCTTGTGTCTCACTCGTGGATAATGGGACATGTCATGCGGGACATCCGGATCACTGGACACAGGGGGCCAAAACGACTGCACTTTAGTTTTTGAAACCACAAGGAAGTTTGTAGTACAGGCTTTAGCCTGCTGCAAAGCGGGTTATTGAGACGTTACTGTAAAAGTGACAATGGAGTAGCGCAAGCATCCTGCTTGCAGAAAATCTTTTCATTCAAGCTGGAAGCTTGAGGTACTTCATTCAACAGCTTATGAAAATGGCTATCTGAACTTCTTGTTTTTTTGCGACAGGAGATGAGAGGTATAGGAGTGATTGGGGCGAAAAATATTGGAAGTAAAAAATGAGCGTCCACCGCATAGCGGCGGACATACTGAAAGCAACACAGTATATCCGCCGCTATGCGGTGGATGATTGCGAAGTATATCCGCCGCTATGCGGTGGATGACGGCGAAACAAGCCGCAATAAGCCCGATAAACAACTTTGTGCAAAGAACAATTAATTGCTTTTCCAGTCGCCTGAGCGACTATGGAGTGCTGCTGAATTTTAGAGCCTCGCGCAGTTTGGCTCTCAGCGGATGATCATAGTCGTGCCGCTGGCAATTGAAATCAGCAGTACATCGTTCCCGCCTGTGGTTTTGCCACTGGCAGAGTCGGCGGCGTAGTGAACGCGGAAACTGGTGGCGCCGGCTTTGATCATCCCTCCCTCGGCAATGCCGTTGAAGGTGCCGCTGACAGGATCGGTTCCATCGTTGGTGATGACAAACAGTTTCTTAACGCCGTTAAAATCGCGGTTGAGGGTGACACTCAGGGCTGCGTTGTCCAGCGTGACCGTGCCATTTACATCCAGAACGCTGTATTGAAGGGCATTGTCGGCATCAATAGTCACATGGAAGCTCTTGGCGCCAATTGATGTAAAATTGACGTTATTGTTGACAGTGAGTGTTCCTGTCGCTGATCCCGGCGCGATTTGACCACCGTTTGCACCAAAACCGAGTGCCCCGGCAATAATGCCGGTTCCGGCCAAGGTGCCGCCGTTGACAGTGACAGCACCCGAACCTGTGCCGCTGCCGGAGGTGTTGTTGACCAGCAGCGTACCGCCCGCAACAGTAGTCTCCTTGTACGCGTTGCGGTCGCCCGTCAGCTCGGCAACTCCATTGCCGCTCTTGATCAGGCGCGTAACATTGCCGTTGATAGGAGCGTTGATGCGCACATCCGGCTCAGCCGCGCCTTTTTCAACAAGTAGCGTCCATTCGCCAGCTACATACCCATTGAACTCAGTATTGATAATGGATGTGATTGTTGAGGCCCTGGTTTCAATGGTTGTCCCGCTTTGAGGAATAAAGCGGCCACCCTGGGTGGTGGCGCCACGCAGAACAATGCGTCCTTCGCCGTTATAAGTGCCGTTCTGGATTGAGGTGTAATCCCCGATCCGCCAAATGGAGTTTTCCTCAAATATGATCTGCGCCAATGATCCCTGACTGTCCGCGTTTCGCACGCCGAAAGGTGTCTTTAAAGGAGTACTGAATGAGGCGCCTGACATCACATGGATACGCATTGGGTCAGTTGCGCTGTACGCGTTCCAATAATCGGAGCCGAATTCAACCTCCCCTTCATCGACAATGATATCAAGATCAGCTGTGCAGTAGCTGTACCGATGGTTAATGAAGAGTAGTTTGCCGCCCCCGCGCTTGATCAGCGTGTTGGAGATTCTCCAGCCTGCGCCATTGATTGTCAGGGTTTTGCCGACAGCGACATACCAGATCTGAGGCGCGGAGAGGGTGATTGGTGTGCGGATTGTCACGGATTCATGCGCTTGAATGCCCGCACTCAGGGTCAGGGAGCCTCCGGTGAGGGTGTAGCCGGGCGCTTCAATCATCAGGGCTGCAGCCTCGAGGTTATTGGCAACCGTGATGGTGCCGCCGCCCAAAGCGCTGAAGTGCGCGGCAGGGCGGGAGCCATCCCAGGCCAGCAGCGGCGAACTGCCCGCAGTTGTATCCGCGCTCCAGGCAGCGGTGGCTCCGTTGTCCCAGCGGCCATCCCCGCTTTGCAAGCCTACGGCTGTGCTGGTGTCCCAGTAGGCGGACGGGGTGGTGCCCGTGAACTCGGTTGGCTTGCTCTGATTCACGAAGCTGGCCCAGAGCCACTCCGCGGAGCGTTCCACACGGGCGAGACGGAACTCATCAATCGAGCCTCTGTAGAACTCTGCCCCATCATAGCGTCCGCCCAACCGGAAGCGGTTTGCTCCGAAGATCGGTATGTTTTTTTGACTGCCGCTGTGCCAGAGCTCTCCGTTGCGGTAGATGCGCATGGTGCCATTAACTGCATTCTTGGTGAAACTCCAGTGGCTCCACTCACCTTTGTACTCTGTCGTGGCTGCCGCCTTGTCGATCCGGTCATAACTTGTGTTGCCGGCATCCCAGTAGACTTTTCCTTCCCAAGGCACGTGCGCCTGGACAATGCGGTTATTGCCGGCACCGCCTGCACTGAAGATAGTGCTCTGATTATTTTCGCCACCCATCTGCCAGAAGGTGACCGTGATATTGTTATTGATTGATGCCAGCGCGTCCGGGGGTAAGGTGACTGACTGTGAACCGGCAAAATCATACGCCTTGCCAATGCGTCCGTTGATGCTCATAGCGTTGTTATTGGCTCCGTGAAAGGCATTGGCCGTGGCTTCCGTGCTGATATTGCCAGTGTCGCTAAGATGCCAGACTCCGGCAAAGCTGGTATCCCAGGTGGCGCCATTGGTTGTGTAGCTGGGCGGGGTGGTCAGGCTGGGGTCGCCCCAATAGGCCCAGATGGTTGTACCCTGGCGCAGCTCCGGCACCTGAACCCATATATAGGATGTGCCGCCTGTATCCCACTGCTCAATCTCATAGTTGAGCTCAATGCTTTTTTGCTTGTCAGAGTAGAAGCGCAGGTCACCACCGGCCGGCGCGAGGAATGTCGCATAGGAGAACTCCTCCATCTTTTCCTGAAACACGATCAACGCCGGAAAGTTAGTCAGGGTTGCATTGCGTGTGTAGCCGGGGAATCCGATCTCTTTCCAGTAGGCCGACGGAGGAGGAATCATTGTTGCGTTATAAAGCACAACATCGTTGCCGTCGGATAGCGCGCCACTGCCGACATCGCCAGTGTAGCTGATTGTGAACCTGTAGCCATCAACATCAATTGTCTCTCCCTGCAGGAGACCTTTAAATGTGCCGCTAACAGGCTCGGTGCTGTCATTGACAATAATGAAATACTTGTCGCCGGGCGCAACAGCCCCGGCAATTTTTACGACAAGATGGCAACCGCCTAATATCACTTCGCCCGCAGCTTCGAGCGAGCTGTATTTGTCGGCACCGTTGATTTCAATGCAAAGCCCGGCCGTGGCTGCTGAGCGCATATCAATCCCGCCCGCCAGGTGCAGGGCGCTGACACCGTCGCCCGGCAGGATGAAGCCGCCGTTCGGCCCCATGGATGTCGCGGCGGTAACGGTTCCCGTGCCACCGAGCACTCCACCGTTGATTTGAACCGCGCTGTCCCCTGTGCCGGAGCCGCTGGTGTTGTTCACCAGCAGGGTGCCATTGTCAATGCGGGTCAGCCCTGTGTAGGTGCTGGCGCCGGCTAAACTCATCACCCCCGGACCACGCTTGACAATGCCGCCGCCACCTTGCGGTGTCAGTGCTGCGCTGAGGTGCAGATCAACAGGCGCACTGCCCTCAGCCACGTTGAAGACCAGCAGGTTATCCGGGTTTGCCTCCCGCACAGAGATCCGCCCTGAAATAATCGCAGTGTCGGGCGATGCGGCAGTGTTGATGCGTGAGCCGCCGCCAAGCGAGAAGCGGGAGGAAGCTTCAGCACTGGAGACTCCGCCATTGGAGCGCAGTTCGCCGCCAATCATGTTGATGGTGATGGCCCAGCCATTATCACCAGCCCCAGTGTTGTTGAGCAGACCGCCGTTGATGTTAAGGACAGAAACCCTTTGATCATAGCCCAAGGCGTTGTCGCACAGCAGTTCAACTTGACCTGCTCTCTCAATGTTCAAAGTGCCGCGCAGTGCGCCTGCAGCGCCACCTTGGCTGAGTTGCAGTGTGCCCTCATGGACGGTTGTTCCGCCAGTGAAGGAGTTGAGGGCATCCAGCAGTAAAGTGCCTGTCTCCTCTTTAATCAGAGCGCCAGCGCCGCTGATTATACCGGAGATGGTCGCATCACCCTCACCCGCGGTTAACAGTGTGTTGCCGCGCGTATCAACGCTGCCACTGATTAAAAGTGTTTTTCCGCTCGCAGTTGTCCATACCTGCGGTTTTGCCAGCGTGATGGCAGAGCCAATCACTGAAGATTGATTGGCCATGATGCCAAAGCGATCAATATCAATGGTGCCGCCGGTCAATTGATAGCCGCTGCCATTAAAGGTGAGCCCCTGCGCCGCCACTGCTTCAACGGTGATCTCTGAGGTGCCAGCGCCTGCGAAGATCGCGTGCGCTCCCTGTTCCCAGGGGAGAAGGTCAGTGCCATCCGCCGGCTCGGTACACCAAGTGCTGGCACCCGTGCTCCAGGTGCCGTTGCCAGCCTGTAATCCCAAGGCGGTGCTAGTGTCATAGTAATAGTCAAGCGCAATAGAGCAGAATTTGCTGGGTGCTAACTGGTTGTCATAGCTGGCCTTGATCCAATCTGCTGAGCGGGCAGTTTTTGAGAAGCGGGCCTCGTCAATGCGCCCGCCAACAGCACCGACATAACCGCCAGCCCATGAAGCGCCGACCTTGAAGCCAGTGGCAACGGCCGTTGCGCTCCAGGCAGCGGTGCTGCCGTCCTGAACCCCGTCGACATAGACCTTAGCCTCGTTGCTGGCGGTGTTGGCAGTGAAGGTCAGCATGTGCCAGCGGCCATCCTCAACCGGTGTGGTAGAATCTCCGAGCGAGCCGGCGCCACTGATATTAGTGTTATAGATGTTGCAGCGTCCAGGGTTTTCATCGTCAATCTCCATGCGCAGGTGGTTGCCGCTGCCAGCTTCAATGCCCCACCAGTTTCTCCAGGTTTCGCCATTAGCGAGGTTGACCCACATTGAGACAGTCAGGTGATCCAGCGCCAGACCGCCCGAGGGGGAGGATATGCGCGGGGGTTGCTCGGCGTTATTTCGGATATAACCCCGGCTTTGCCCGATAAAGCCGTTAAGTTGCGCAGGCGATGCCAGCGAGCTCATATGGTTGTGTGCGCCGCTGCTGTCCGCAAAGCTGAGTGCGTTCATACCCTCCGTGAAGTGGTAGACACCGACATAGCTCTCGCTCCACACTGCGCCATTGGTAGTATAATCAGGGAGAACGGTTGCGCCGGGATTGCCCCAGTAGGCATAGATGGCGGCATTGTTGGTTAACTCGGGGATCTGAACCCAGACCGAGGATTTACGGTCATTCTCTATGGAGATGGCATATTTGTATTCCAAATAGAGATAGATGCTGCGCATCTCCGATTTTGTCAGCACCCGGTCATAGATGATCATTTCAGCCACATCTCCATGCCATGAGCGCCCGGCGATATTGCGATCATAGGCGAGCGAGTTGGCGGTCGCGTTGCTCGCGGTACGCACACTGAGAACACCCATTGCAGTTGGTGCATCGGTTGCGCGTCCATCAATCTCGATGCCATTCAGCTCAGTCACCCCTTCGTACATTATGGGCGCGTGCGAAGCATCCCAGATACGTTTTGAGCCCACACCACGATGGAAGTGATAGGTTGCGCCGCCCTTATCGCCCAGCAGGAAGCGGGTTGCGCTTGCGGCATCGGCAGCCTCTTTGATAACCCAGAAAACCGTGCGGATATTCGTGAGCCGTGGGAACTCCACATAGTTGTCGTTCGCGCCGCTGAAACGCACGGCCGGCTTGCCATTGAGGGCGTTTAAAACGAGTTGCGGATGGTTGGCAGCTGCCCGGCTGGACGCGTGGCGGTTGCTGCCGGAGCGGTCGAGCCAGTTCGTAACACCGCCGGCAGCATTGGTCAATGCGCCACTGTCGGCCTTCAACCACAGCAGGCAGCCACTGAGCGTGTCAGGAGCAACAACAACCGGGGGTGTAGAGTCCCACTCGTCGACTTCAAACGGAATACAGGTCACCCCGTCGTCTTTGGTGAAGCGCAGATCAGAGTAATCCGCGGAGTTCATGTCGCTGTACCGGAAGCCATAGACCCCGTCCCTGAACTCGATCAAAGCCGGGAAGTTGGTCAGCGGTGCGGCGCCCGTGTAACCGTCAAATTTGATCCTGATAGATCCGGCATAATCGGCCGGAGTGATGGTTTCCGCCCTCGCAACAACGGTACTGCTTGTAATAGCTAACAGGGCGCACATTGCATGCGCCCATATTTGCGCTTTTCTTAATCTCATAATCCCACTCCTTGATTTGTGAATACGAGGCAACTCATAGGCTTGACCGGCAACTTGATAGTTCATATGGTGGATATAGTATGCCGAAGAAAGGCGTGAAATGTCAATCCTTAAAAGTTTTTATTGTAGAGTGGAATGAACGCTCTACGTTGTTCTTTTATGCACATTTTTTATCTCTCACAGCGGCGCAGAGCTCCCAGAGTTTTTTTACCCGCGAAACGAAGCGTAGCGTAGTAGGGCATCATCGCAGATGAGGCAAGGAGCAAAGCGACTGGCAATCTCCGCGAAAGGATAAGGGTATTTCATCCCCGCTTCCGTCTTCGCGCTTCGCGTCTACGCCGTGACAAGTCGCGGGGTCGCTAATCGCTTGAAATACCCTTATCACGGAATACTTACAATATAAAGGAGGGGTAAGAAAATTGGTAGCGCTTTTTGAAACCACAAGGAACCTAGCGCAGCATAGCCGCAACCGATTTTTTGCCACTGAGACACTGAGGGGCACAGAGGGTACGCTAGGTTGTTTTTTAGTACCTCTTTTCTTAAATCCTACCATGTTTGCGAAAGATTTTGCGACTTTTGCGTTTTTTTGCGGCTAAACATAGCGAAGCAAAGGAAAAAAGGAATAGCCGCAAAAAGGCGCAAAAGAAAGGATGACCATGAAAAATTTTCTTCAAGTATACAACAAATCAATTTGCGGTGC
>JAQUCE010000172.1 GCA_028686345.1 Kiritimatiellia bacterium | reverse complement strand
AACAGCCAAATTAGGGCTGATATGCGATTGAATCAGCAAGGTTTGCACGGTTATTGATTTTTTACCCGCAACTCGATGTCCGCATTCGCCATTTGCAATTTTTTTTCAGCTACAGCGAAAAATCCTCCAACTAAAAAGGAGTTGACTATTTTCGGCGCATCTCTCAAACTATACACTCTGTTTTCACACCCTATATTGGAGCAATAAGCAATTGCGTCAGAGTGCGTGGTTGTTGTTCTAATTTAATTTGTTTTGTATAAGGAACATACTTATGAACTCTCATAATCGGTTTTCTCGGCGAACCTTCCTCGCCAGCTCGGCTGCTGCAACAGCAGTTTCACTTTCAGCACCGCGTGCTTTTGGTCAGAAACCAAGTGATGAATTCCGCTTTGCCAAGGTTGGCTGTGGCGGTATGGGGAGTGGCGATCTCAACGGCACGGTGGGGGCTGGCGGCAAGCTGGTTGCAATGTGTGATGTTGATGACACCAAAGCCAAGGGTGCTTACGACAAATATCCGGATGTGCCCAGGTTCAAGGATTATCGGGTGATGCTTGATAAAATGGACAAAGAGATTGATGGTGTGGTGATCTCCACCCCTGATCACACCCATGCAGTGGTGGCGCTGGATGCAATGAAACGTGGTAAACATATTTATGTTCAGAAGCCGCTGGCCCGCACCTTTGAAGAGTGTCAGTTGATGCTTGAAGCTTCGCGCAAGTACAAGGTTGTAACTCAGATGGGCAATCAGGGCCATGCAGGATCAGGGCTTATTCTCTGGAAAAAAATGATGTATGCCAATGCCTTTGGAGATATAAAAGAGGTGCACAGCTGGTCGGATCGTCCCATTTGGCCGCAGGGCATGACAGAATCGCCGGCCGCTGAAAAGACACCTGCAACAATGGAGTGGGACCTATGGCTTGGTCCTGCAGCGATGCGTCCGTATTCAAGTGCCTATGCCCCCTTTAAATGGCGTGGCTGGTGGGACTTCGGGTGTGGCGCTATGGGCGATATGGCCTGCCACAATATGGATCCAGCTTTCTGGATTTTGCAGTGGGGCCTGCCGACTTCCATCAAGGCCGAGGCATCGGCTCCAGCGGGAATCGCCTATCCTCAGTGGTCGATTATAGAGTATACCTTCCCGGCTTCACCGGTCTGCCCTGCCGGGATCAAGATGACATGGTATGACGGCAAGAAGCTGCCAGCTAAACCTCAGGGCTGTCATCCGCAGTTGGATGTGGGCGGTAACGGCTGTATGATTATTGGTTCCAAAATGACCGCGCTGGGCGGTTCGCATGCCAGCCCTCCGCGTCCGATTGCATTGGCTGGAAAAGATTTCGGCGCTGAGGTTAAAGAGGCTGAGGGTTACTGGCGTGAAGAGCTGAAAAAGAGCCAAGGCTGTAATCACTACAAGCAGTGGGTGGATGCCTGCAAAGCCAATGACCGCGAGATGCCCGGCAGTAATTTTGAGTACTCTGTGCCAATGACACAGGCGATCCTGCTAGGCTGTCTGGCACTGCGTTTTCCAGGACAGGAACTGAAATGGGATGCAAAAAAGGGGCGTTTTTCAAATCACGCAGAGGCCAATAAGTGGTTGTCAGCACAGCCGCGCGCGGGGTTTATTTTAAAGGTCTGAGTTTAGCTGTTTCAAAGCGGGTTATTGAGAAGTTATCTAGGCGGCTGACCACATTGCGTGCCTGATCACTCGCGTGCCACCCGCAGTCGCCCGCATAGCGGATCACTGGACATAGGAGGTCAAAACAATTGCATTTTTGAAACCACAAGGAACCTAACGCAGCATAGCCGCAACCAATTTTTTTGCCACTGAGACACTGAGGGGCACAGAGGGTGCGCTAGGTTGTTTTTGAGGTAGAAAAATAAAGGGGTAGAAAAATGGGGTAGCGTGATAGTTTTTTCACATGCCTGTTGTAAAATGACGCTGGCAGAGCAGCTACTCACCGAACGATAAACCTTGCATTCCGCAGTGCAGCGCGCCCCACAGTGTCGGTTGCTCCGGTATAGCCGGGACCACCGCCGGCAACATAACCATCGCTGCGTCCTGATTGGTCTTTGCTGACCCAGAAGGCGTAGAGTGCCCCCTGGCTGAGGGTAAAACGAAAACGCACGCTTTGGTTTGCCAGCTGTCCCAGATCACCACTGCCTTGCCAGCGTACCTGTTCAATTGTGCTATCAGTTGTGAGCGGCTCTGAAACAAGCATGGTTTTGCCGGATTTATCAAGCACTTCCACCCGCAGCTCGCCCTGCTGGCTCTCGGTGTTCACAAACAGGTGACTGCCGCTGAACGAAACAGGACGTGTGGTCAGGGTGCCGGGTTTGGTATCGGCATTCATTGAAACAAAGCCATCACGACGCAGGAACGCCACGCCTGTTGCGCCGCGGTCATATATTCCACCGCCGTTGGCCTTGTTGGTATTGCCCTGGAAACCGATATAGTATAGCCAGAGTTTATCGCCCTGAATTGTGCAGATGTTGCCAATGGACTGAACATAGCCGCGATCCCAGACATCGCGCCGCTCAGCCGGTATATGAGTGCGACGATCCGGACGATGCCAATGAAAACCGTCCCGGCTGTAAGCCAGATTTAACTCGGTGATCTTGGGCAAACCAGCTTCCACACATTTTTCATTGGCTGGGCCACGGTGAATTTCGAACATGCCGAGCATGATGCTCTCATAGGGGACAGCATCAAAGTTGTAGAGCTGGGCAACATCGCCGATTTCAGGGTCCGGCGGATCATCGCGATCGGCGGCCAGCCAGATAACGGGCTCGCCGGGGTGCCAGATGCTGCTGCCGAGGAAGTCATCGGACTCCCAGTAGTTTCGCGCGCGACCGCGACCCGAGAAACCGGCGCGTATGCTGTGCACCCATTTTTTGCGGAACGGGTTGTAAAAATGGGTGCTGCGGTCACCGGCATCACCGGTCAGAACACGGTTTTCCCAGTGAATGCCGTCAATGGAGGTCATACATACGCCTGGCTGCGGTGTGCCAGGTGGCTGCATGCGCATTGTCCAGACACCAGCCTCCCAATCAGGCACAACTGTCCATGAATCAGGTCTGAGGTCAAGCGGCAGCACCTGATTGGTGCCAGAACGTATATCCAGATTCGGGCGCTTCCACTGCAAACCATCAGTGCTGGTGGCATAGCAGATGGTGTTCAGCCAGCCGGCTTCGTACCACATCTTAAAAATATTCTCGCGCGGGTCCCACCAGACACCGCCACTTTTAGGTGCGGCTACGGCGCTGTGCGGGGCGTTAATTTCCAGTTCAGTTTCAGGTTTAAGAATCGGATTGCCCTCATACTTGCGCGGCATGTGACAAACCCGTTTCAAAGTGCTGTTCTCGATCAGGAAATCATCAACAAAGAGCTGACGTCCGAGATCAATGGGAATCACGGCTGGTGGATGGTCAAGATAGGGTACTGGCATCGGCGCGGTGTTCTTGGGATCAATGGTTTCCGGCGGCCACTCTTCGGGCAGCACAATGCCGTTATAGAGCTGTTCGCCACTGTTCTCATTCCATGGCTTGATCACGGGATTGCGCTGCTCCGCTGAGTCAAACCCCAGCACCACGCTCCATTTTGCAAGACGCAGACGATCACCTTTTTTAACCTCTTTTTGATAGATTCTGGTCAGATTAAAGGGCTCCTTACCAAATAATTGGAACTTTTCCGGCTTGCGAATCCAGACAAATCCCTGTGCTTCCAGTGCCCTGGCCTGTGTTGTGGCTTTGGGATGATCCGGCTCAGGTGTCAGGATCGTCAAAGTGCCCTCGCTGACAATACGGATGTCATCACGATCAATTTCATTGCGCAGAAATTTTTTATTGGCAAGCCAATCCGGACACTCGGCAGCGGTGTATTGACGGTCTGAGAAAAGCAGTGCGCCCTGTTTAAATACGTCGATCTCCGCTTCCCCGCGGAAAAAAATTGCCGCACCCTTTCCATCCAATGGAGTGTCCAGCTGAGCGTGTGCTATTAAAAGTCCAGAGGCAATCCCTGCAACAAGCAGAGCCAGTAGTTTTGTTATTCGCATGCTGTGTACCTGTTTATTTGTGCGGAATGAAATCCGCCTTTACGGGTTCTTTGTTTTTTCATGACGCGGATTGAAAGCAGTGGCTTTGTCCACTAGCTGTTGCAGACGCGCTGTATCCGAGACAATTTTACCGGCTTTGACATCCTCCTCGGTAAAAACCGCCTCAATGCTCATAACGCATTGAAACATCCGGTTGGCGGGGTCGTGCTCCGGCTTAGGTTCAGTCAGGATATATGGCGTGTGCGGCCAGCGGGGCGGCTCAATTCGAGCAGCTTTGCATTGCAGCATTGCTATGAAACAGCCGCTTACGGCATAAAGCAACATCTTCATTATTTCTTTCCTTCTGTATTTCAGGCGGTTCGAATCATGTTTGCGAAAGATTTTTTTGACGGGATAACCCGTCTACACCAAAGGCTACGCCGTGGCGCGGCAGGATTGACAGGATTCTTTTAGCTCTCCTATGCAACGCGAAGCGTTGTTGACTAAACCAGCGGAGCATATCACACAACTGTTCAATGAGAGAGAAATAATTTCGTATATCACATAGGCTCAGTTTGGTTCCGGCTCCGCTGGTTTAGGACGTGGTGGCTGGCGGCTCATAACCGCATCCACCACGCTGTCACGCGCCTTCCGCTCCGCAAGAACTTCCTGTACGCTTTTACCCTATGTTTTTTAAAAAACCAGCACACCCCATTTGCCAATCTTCACCTTTTCACCGGCTTTCATTTTTTTCTGATAAACCGAGCAGGTGTTGCCAGCACTGCTGCCAAAGAGCACAAACTCGGGCACTGCGGCTTTGACAAAGCCCTGCTGCAGCAGTGATGGCTCCACTGTGTCGCGGTTGCGGGCTGGCGCTGGTGTCAAAACATAGAGAGGGCCAGCTTCAACGCATTCAGCAACAACCCCATTATTGAGTGAACCGCGGATGAACTGTTTTCCGACCAGCGACTGCGGCACACCAGTGAGGCGATACTCACGATCGGTGAACAGCAAGGCACCATCCTGGAGTGGTGCGGTTACAACATCGGGCGCTTGCATCCGTGCAGCCGGGCCAATGATAAGCTCAGCGCCATCAGCGTTGTCTTTCAGCGCCAGCGCAGCGGCCCGCTCTGCTGCCATCTTGGCCAGTCGGGGGTTTTCGCCTGTGGCGAAGTTGATCAGTACACGCTCGCGTCCGGCTGCTGAATAGCTGCCTTTGCGCACATCCTCTTCACGGAAGGTGGTCATCAGAATATGCTTGTCGCGCGCCCGTTCCCAGTCATAGATAACATAGATTGTGCCGTCCGGTGCCTGTGTTCCGTCAGGATAGGAGACGCTGTTGCGCTCATCAAGGACTAAACCGCCGAGCCAGCTTGCACCGTCATCTTCAGAGAGATAGGCAGTCAACTGCTTACGTCCGGCACCACGTTCGTTAATGCCATCATGTTTCACAAGCAGCAGATTGCCGGACAACAAGCGACGCACAAAGAACCGCGAGGTGGTCTGCGCCAGATAATCTTCAACTTTGCTCCAGCTCTTTCCGCCATCAGTCGAGAAAGAGCGTCCAATGCCATGATCCGAGGTGCGAATCAACATCATCAGCGAACCGTCTTTACGCTCAACAAGCATGTGCTCGTCACAGTTACGGCGTTCCGCAGGGACATTGGCAGCCCCTAGAAATGAGAAGCTGGCTCCCTTGTCTTTCGAGATCATTACGCCGGTGCCGTAGTCGCTTTTCCAAATCGCGGCGGGCATCAACCAATCATTGTTTTTCAGGACCAGCGGTTTGTTAAGCATCACGCCGGGGTACAGGGCGCGTGGTTCACTCCAGATTGGTTTGGCATCATTCGGGTTTGCGGTGGTGATCGACATTGTAACGTGTTGCCCGGCACCGTTCATCCACCAGAAGAGCCAGAGTTTACCAGTTGGATCAAGCCACAAACAAGGGTCCGAGGCACGGCGGTCATCATCGCCGTCTGGGTCAACTACGAACTGCACGTCGCTCCAGGTGCGTCCATCATCATCGCTGGTTGCGGCGAGCAGGTAGTTGAACTTGTCCTCCCAGACCTTGCCTGCGTACCAGGTTGCCCAGAGACGTCCGTTAGGCGCACGCTCGATTGATGGAATACCTTGGTAATTACGTTTATCCAGCCCATACTCTGCCCCGGGGTTGAAATTAACAGGTGGATGAACAAACCCTTTCAGCAGATCATCCTCGATCTTATCAAATGGCGAACTCTGGCTGAAAGAAGCCTGTGTTAGCAGCAGCGTTGTTACGATGGATAACACCGATAAAGTGTTACGGCAAGTTATGTGTTTGTCAGTCATTACGTCATTGTGCCTTTCTTATCTGTTTAATTTATTGCTAAAAGTTAAATCGTCATCCTGTAGTGTCGTTTCTCTGTTTGTAGTACACGCTTTAGCGTGCTCTCCGGTTTCCGACTACTTGTTAAATCCCGCATTTGCATCGTATAATCCAGTCACTAACGCCCAAATTCAATCTGTATAACGTACTGCCATAATTCGGGATTATAGAGTTCGGCGGGTGCGGTTGTCGATCCCCGATTTCACATATGTTGTTTATGGCGTTTTTGAGCCTTCCATGCCCCTTAAA
>JAQUCE010000072.1:5793-27640 GCA_028686345.1 Kiritimatiellia bacterium | reverse complement strand
ACGAATGTTTTTTAAAGTGATCTTGTGATAAGGGTATTTCAAGCGATTAGCGACCCCGCGAAGCGGGGATGAAATACCCTTATCCTTTCGCGGAGATTCGCGGGCAAAAAACTCAGCTGCGCACCCCTTTCGTGTAAATTCGCGTTATTCGTAGTTTAAACAGAGGGGTAGAAAAATAGAGGGGTAGAAAAATCTGTTGCAGCGTTGTTTTTTAGGTAAAAAATGTTGAGGTAAAAAATGTTGGTAGCGTGATAATTTCTAACTACGAATGACACGAATGTTTTTTAAAGTGATCTTGTGATAAGGGTATTTCAAGCGATTAGCGACCCCGCGAAGCGGGGATGAAATACCCTTATCCTTTCGCGGAGATTCGCGGGCCAAAAAACTCAGCTGCGCACCCCTTTTGTGCCCTTTGTGTACTTTGTGGTTTCAACTCGGCTACGCACCACTTTCGTGCTTTTCGTGCTTTTCGTGGTTAAAAAATGAGGGTAGAAAATCAGCCACGCACTCTAGTCAGCCGCATAGCGACTGACCTCCTCTCGCGCTTACTCCAATTGACAAGGCGCGAAGCAAGGAAGTCGTCCGCTATGCGGGCGACTTTATGCTCCGCGCAACAAAGCAAGCGCGGGAGCGCTCATAAAAAGTTTGGCATCACGCGCATCCCCGGGCCAATTCTAGGCCCCACATAATCTTGTATAAAATCCAGATACTCGCGTCTGTGATCTGTTCTCCGACGCGCAACAAACCAAATTATCGCCAGCAGTTTAGTGATCACAACGTTGTCAACATCATCCAAGTCTGTCCTGATCGCATCCATGCAATATTCAAAACCATCAATAACCACCTTGCTGTACGACTTCACCTCCTCATCCCCGAAATAAAGCACGTCGATTAATTTCTCTAATATGTCAAGCGCCTCAATATCCAGCAGGGTGCTCTCCAGGGTTAAATCGAATGCGCATAATGCGCTTTCAATTGTGTTTGCAGACGCGACAAGATCCAAATCTGACTCCATGTCATCAATGGTATATGAAGGCACCTCATGATATTTGCGCCTCGGTTCTGCATAGTATTCGCAGTCGCCACATTTAGCACTTGTTCTGTGAACCCCGCAACAACTAGTGCACACCATAGCACCTGTCATCAGGCAAGTCCTCTTCCCTTTTCTTAATTTGCATAGATCGCATTTTGCCATTATCGTGAACCTATCTTTATGACCTTTACAGTAACGTCGCAACAACCCGCCCTGGAGCAGGCTAAAGCCTGGACAACAAACAGCGCAATTGTACCACTTTTAAAGTTACCGGGAAAACCTCAATAAAAATATTTTTGCAAGCCACACCCAATGACATGTGTTATACAGGCTTTACGTCTCCAATGTAGCTGCGAATCGCGAAGACACCCTGCTTTAGGGTTTGCGTATGTGCCCGTGAAAGAGTATACTGTATATAACTTCAATTGAATGAACAGGATACAAACATGACACTGACCTCTCACAAAACAAAACTCGTATGTACAATCGGACCGGCATCTGAGTCATCCGAAACCTTGCGGCGAATGCTGGAGGCCGGGATGACAATTGCACGGCTCAACTTCTCGCACGGTGATTTTGCCTGGCACAAACGCATAATCGAGCACCTGCAACATGTGGCCGGAGAAGCTGGCCGTCCAATAACAATCATGGCCGACCTCCCAGGCCCGAAGATGAGGATCGGGCAATTGGCTGAAGAGCCGATCGAACTGAAACAGGGCGATATGTTCACGTTGACCATTGACGAGATTATCGGCGACCAACACCGCGTCTCTGTGAGCTTCCTACGCCTGCCAGCTGTCGTCAAACCGACCGACTACCTCTTCCTGAACGACGGCAATATTCAACTGGAGGTGGTCAGGATTGCCGGCAATGATGTTGAGTGCCGCGTGCGTGTCGGCGGTGAATTACGCTCGCGCAAGGGACTCAATCTACCTGGAATCAACTTGGGTATCAGTGCGTTTACTGAACACGACCATGACTGCCTGAAGTTCGCACTGGAAAACGGCGTGGATGCGATCGGCCAATCCTTTGTCGAGACAGCGGCTGATATTGATGCCGTGCGGCAGGCAGCGGCGGCGCTGGGCTTTCGCCCGTTCATCATCGCCAAGATCGAAAGGGCGGGCGCACTGCTCAACATCGATGAGATCCTCAAAACCGCTGACGGCATCATGGTTGCCCGTGGCGACTTGGGGGTGGAAACACCGATCGAGAGAATGGCCGTGCTCCAGAAGCAATTGATTGCCAAAGCCAACCTGCTTGGAAAGCCTGTGATCACAGCCACGCAAATGCTGGAATCAATGGTGAACCGCAGCCGCCCCACCCGGGCTGAATCCACTGATGTGGCCAATGCCATCCTCGACAACACCGATTGCGTGATGCTCTCCGAGGAATCGGCCATGGGAAAATTTCCGGTCGAAGCCGTGCGCATGCTGGCCCGGATCGCAACCGCAACCGAGCCGCATCTCCGCGCTGACCGCATTCGAACTGACTTTGCCAATTACGATCTTGCGGCTGACACCCATCTCGTCGACCTGATTTCGCGCAATGTTCAGCACACTGTGGCGCACCTTGCCCCAACAGCGGTCATCGTCCCTACAACCACAGGCTACACCGCCAGAATGGTTTCCCGCTTCAGGTTGCCGGTGTGGATCGTCGGTGTCAGTTGCGAAGAAGCCACCTGCCGCGGTCTACAGTTCTCGTACGGCGTATCCCCTCTTTACGCGCCCGGGCATCCCCGCGACTGGAAGGTTTTCGCCTCGCGCTGGGCCGAGGGCGAAGGCATCCCCAAGGGGCGGGTGGTGCTGACAGAGGGCCCGTCGCGCCGCAACCCTCAAACAAACCCACGGCTGGAAATCATAGACCTGCAGTGTGACGCGCCCCTTTAGGCGCTTAGGCGACTAGAAAAACAATTAATTGTTCTTTCCAAAAAGTTGCCTACTTGTGAAATCGTCTAGCTCTAGTGTAGTTGTCGCTCTATGAGCGACATATGCCGCTAGTAAAGCGGCATCGGCCGACGATACTGTGCGACGATGTTGACCGACGATTGGGATCATATGTGGGCTCGTCCACCAGCATCGTCGCCGCTATCGTAAACCGACGACGCAGCCGACCTCAGGTGTTAATTAGAAATCAGGATACGTTGATCTCCCTCTTCCCCCACAACTTCCCCAAATCGGGCGATTCATAAATTGTTGAGTGAAAATGTTTTCTGCAAGCAAGATACTTACACTACTCCATTATCACTTTTACGGTAACGTCCCAATAACCCGCCCTGGAGCAGCCTTCCGTCTTCGCGCTTCGCAGCTACGCCGGACACGGAAAGGCTGGACAACAAACCTCATTCATAGCGGGCACTAACCACAGCAACACGCGCGCGTAATGTGCACTAAGTCCTATGCCAGCGGCAGGTCAATCTTGAGATCAGCCAGTTTGTTCAGAAACTCCCGCGCTTCCAGGATCGGTTTTGTCTCGGAACCCTCGCCTTTAATCCAGTTGATAGCGCGGAGCCGGGCCAGCACCGCTGTGTTATTTCCAGCATAGATAAGAGATAGAAGCTGCTGCTCTGTTTTTGAGAAAGTTACAGCGTTCATCCGGTACTCGCAGAATGCCTCCCATGCCATGGGAACCCACTGGCTGACGATTTTCTCACCGATAGTTTTTGCATATTCCCGGATTTCATACTGAGCGTTTGCTTCCATACGCAGGGCCAGAAAATGCAGGAGATTGTTAAGATCAATCTTCCAGTAGGCTTCGGTGTAAGTGGACAGGGGGAGGTCTTTACGCGCCTGCTCCCGGGCAATCCCCATCGCAATCCGATCTGTATACTCCGCGCGGCATGCTGCATGCAGCCTGGCTTCGCGTTCACTCAGCAGTGCCCCGTTTGCCGCGTCAACAATGCCATCACTGCCCTGCTTATTGTTGCTTGCCTGGATGCGCCACTGGTTTGGCTTGGTTCTCTGAGTTGAGTCAATTGCCAGTGAATAGCGGGTGGAGTACTCATTGACATTAGCTGTTCTGTGACGGATCCACTGCCGCCAGCAATCCATTGGCACCCGCACATGCAGTTTGATTTCACACATTTCAAAAGGGGTTGTGTGCTGGTGGCGCAGCAGATACCTGATCAGATCGCGGTCTTCGGAACTTTTCTTTGTTCCCGCACCATAGGAAACACGGGCTGCCTGAACTATTGATGAATCGCCGCCCATGGTATCAACCAGCCGGACGAATCCATCATCTAAAACTTTAAACATTTTCCCTGAATCAATCAAACTCTGTCTCTCAGCATCATTCATCTTCACTGCTCCTGAATAAAATCGGTGTTGCTCATACCTGAATAAAAGGTTAGCCAAAATTTTTATGCCTGAGCCTAAACTAATCTGCGCCTGAAAGCAAGACGGAAAATCAGGCAGAAGAAAGCTTTTAAGGGTAGAAACATAGAGGAGTAGAAAAATCTGTTGCAGCCGGAAGTTGACTTTTTTCAAGTTTATACTCATACTGTATCTTGATTGTGAAGTTGGTATTTTTTTATCAAACACCATTCATCAAGACGGAGAAAAAAATGGGATGCATACTTGTAATTGTTGCTTTGGCCGTGCCTCGGCTATTGATGTTTCTTGCCTTCCTGCTAACGGATTGGTTCGGACGCGCGTTTGAAACCAGGTTGTGGCCGCTGATGGGTTTCCTGTTCATGCCCTATACCACCCTGGCCTACGTGGCGGCCATGTTGAATAACAACCATGCGTTGAGCAACGGCTGGTTAATGCTATTTATCGCAGCGATCATTGTTGATGTCTCGCATTGGGGTGGCGGCGGAGATGCATACCGCAGAAAGGCACAGCGGGCACGATGAGTCTGCTGTAGCGTAAACTTTGTCGGAGTGGAATGAACGCGCTACGCTGTTTTTGCGGGGAAAAATCTTAAAGGTGAAAAATGGGCGTCCACCACATTGCGGCGGACGTACTGAATAGTATATCCGCCGCTATGCGGTGGATGATTGGCAGTATATCCGCCGCTATGCGGTGGATGATTGGCAGTATATCCGCCGCTATGCGGTGGATGATTGGCAGTATATCCGCCGCTATGCGGTGGATGATTGCACCACAAAAGGAGACCAAGATCATGACTAACAATCCTCTGAGACAACTTGAAACATTGGGACAGTCCATCTGGCTGGACTATATTCGGCGAGATCTGATTGTCAGCGGCGAGCTACGACGTCTGATCAAGGAGGACGGCCTGCGGGGTATGACCTCGAACCCAGCCATCTTCGAGAAGGCAATCCTGGACAGCCCCGACTACACTGAAGACATTCGCGCCATGGCGGCAAAGGGAGAGAGTGCCCAAGAAATCTATGAGACACTCAGTCAGCGCGACGTGCAGCTCGCTGCCGATGAGTTCAGAGTGCTTTACGACCAGAGCGGCGGCAAGGACGGATATGTCAGCTTGGAGGTCAACCCCCATCTGGCGTACGACACCAACGGCACGTTGCAGGAAGCCCGCCGCCTGTGGCGTGCGCTGGATCGTCCCAACGTATGTATCAAGGTGCCTGCCACGCTCGAAGGGCTACCCGTTATTCAGCAACTCATCAGCGAAGGCATCAATGTCAACGTGACATTGCTCTTTGGGTTACCTCGTTATCAGCAGGTGGCAGAGGCTTATATCGCCGGGATCACGGCGCGTGTGAGCCAGGGCCATGCAGTTGCACACGTGGTATCAGTGGCGAGTTTCTTTGTAAGCCGCATTGATGCACTGGTGGACCCGCTGCTGGAAGCAATCCTAACGCAAGGCGGTAAAGATGCTGACCTTGCAAAGCAAATGCGCGGGCAGGTGGCAGTAGCTAGCGCCAAGATGGCCTATCAAATCTACAAGGAGATGTTCGATAACGAGCGGTTCAGAGCTCTGGCAGCCAAGGGTGCTCGCGTTCAGCGGCTGCTGTGGGCCAGCACCGGCACTAAGAACCCGGATTACAGCGACGTGAAGTACATCGAAGCCCTCATCGGAGAGGATACAGTCAACACGATCCCGATCGACACCCTCAACGCCTACCGTGACCAAGGAGATCCAAAAGCCCGCCTAGAAGAGGGTGTCGCCGAAGCGGCGCGGGTGTTGCAGTGCTTACCAAAACTCGGAATCAACCTTGACAAAGCAACGCAGCAACTTGAAGACCAAGGTGTCGCGAAATTCAACCAGCCGTTCGATAAGCTGATGGAGACTTTAGCACAAAGCGCACCACAGCAATAAGAAAAAGCAAGGACTGAAGTCCGCACCCGGCGCGGAGCGGCGGAGTTTGCCACAAAGTTTCCAATACGTGCTCATGAAAAGCGCACCTTGAGGTGTAGAGTTGCTTCTAGGAAGCAATTAGCGGACACCGGTGTTTGTTCTCCAAAGGTGTGCCAAAGGGTTTCATTATCTTTGAGGTGAAAAATGAGCGTCCACCGCAAAGCGCGCGGAGTGGAGAAGTGCGCGAAGTGAAGAGGCCGCGCATTTTGTACGGGAGCAACGCAGCTCCGATTTTCAATCGGACATGTCCGGTTGAAAACCGGACCTACCTAGGATAAAACTATGCACACTAATCGCTTAATACACGATAAAAACCCCTACCTGCTTCAGCATGCGCACAATCCGGTTGACTGGTTTCCCTGGGGCGAAGAGGCCTTTGCCGAAGCGCGTAAAAACAACAAACCCATCTTTCTCTCTATCGGCTACTCAACCTGCCATTGGTGCCATGTCATGGCCCGCGAGTCGTTTGAGAGCCAGGAGGTCGCAGAGATTCTCAACCAGCATTTCGTGTGCATCAAGGTGGATCGCGAGGAACGACCCGACGTGGATCGCGTCTATATGACCTTTGTACAGGCAACCACAGGCAGTGGCGGGTGGCCAATGACACTCTGGCTCACACCGGATCTCAAACCGTTCTTTGGAGGAACCTACTTCCCGGCGCAACAGCTTGTGACGCTGGCCAACAAGGTCGCAGCGCTCTGGAAAAGTGATGGCACCGAAATCACCGCCAAATCGCGTCGGACGATTGAAGCATTGCAAAAGGCCGCCGAGCCGGGCGGCAGCACGCAAGGTGAAATCGGAACCAATTGCCAGAAGAGGGCGCTCGAGCAGATCGTTGCATCCTTCGACGACCAGCTTGGCGGGTTCGGATCAGCGCCCAAGTTCCCGCGTCCGGTTATCTTTGATTTTCTCTATCACTTCTATGCGAGCAACCCGGAGTCCAAAGATGGTCGGCAAGCGTTGACAATGACACTCTTCACACTGCGCAGTATGGCCGCAGGCGGAATCCACGACCAGCTTGGCGGCGGTTTTCATCGCTATGCTGTAGATCGCTTCTGGCACGTGCCCCACTTTGAAAAGATGCTCTACGACCAAGCGCAACTCGCCTCTGCCTATCTCACGGCCTTTCAGATCACCCGCGAGCACCAGTACGAGCAGACCGCGCGTGACACGCTCGACTATGTCCTGCGCGACATGAGCCACCCTGCGGGTGGATTCTTCTCGGCTGAGGATGCCGACAGCCAAGTCGCACACGACAAACCGGAACACGTTGAAGGCGCGTTCTACCTCTGGAGCACTGACGAGATTACAAGTGTACTCGGTCCGGAGCGCGCGGCGCAGTTCAACTACCATTTCGGTGTCGAGGCAAAAGGCAATGCGCCACCTGGCAGCGATCCTCAAGGGGAGTTCAAAGGCAAGAGTATCCTGATCCAACGCCACACCGTCTCTGAGACCGCGGCCCAATTCGGCGTGGCCGAAAAAGTGGTGGCAGAGTCGCTGGCAGCAGACCGCGCGCTGCTCTTCGAGGTGCGGAAAGAACGGCCGCGCCCGCATCTTGACGACAAGATCATTGCTGCCTGGAACGGCCTCATGATCTCGGCTTTTGCCCGGGCCGCGCAGGTGCTGGGTGACACTGCTTACCTCAATGCCGCGACGCGCGCGGCCGGGTTTGTGCGCACAGAAATGTATCGTGCAAAGGAACGAACTCTGTTGCGCATATACCGCGCAGGCGCAGGTGCTGTAGAGGGGTTTGCGGAAGATTACGCGTTCTTAATTCAAGGGCTGCTCGATCTTTACGAAGCCAGCTTTGATCCACAGTGGGTTGAGTGGGCCTTGGAACTACAGGCGCGACAGGATGAACTGTTCTGGGACAGCGCCGACGGCGGCTATTTTGCCACTAGCGACAAGGATGCGCACATCCTATTACGCTCTAAGGAAAGGTACGATGGCGCAGAGCCGTCGCCCAACTCAGTCGCAGCACTGAACTTGCTGCGTCTGGCGCAGATGCTCGATCGCCCGGAATGGCGCATGCGCGCCGAAAAGACACTACTCGCTTTCGCTCCGCAACTTGAGCGCGCGCCTTTCAGTGTGCCACTGATGCTCGTCGCGCTGGCCTGGTTGCAAGCACCTCCAAGGCAAATCATCATTGCCGGCACATTGGATGCGTCCGACACACAGGCGATGCTGCGTGAGATCCACTCTCGGTTCATGCCCAACACCATCATCATTTTAGCTGACGGCGGCACTGGCCAGGCTTTTTTCTCCAAGCATGTTGAATTCATACGGGAGATCGCGCCGCTGCACAATCAAGCGACTGCCTACGTGTGTGAGAACTTTGTCTGCCAACTCCCCACGCGCGATGCAAAGTCACTGACGCAGACCGCGCCTCCAATTGCTGAAAGTTGAAAGTGACTTCAGCTTAAAATGAAAAAGTGACATCCCTGGCGACAACATGTTTTTAACGACTTACCCTTTGGCAAGGGGCTAAATTCACGCAAGGGGCTCGGGTTTTGGGTGCTGGTTTACGATAACGGCGACGATGCTGACCCACGAACCCCCGCATGATTCCAATCGTCGGTCAACATCGTCGCCTGGTAGAGCGACTGCAACTCATGCGCTGCACTGCGGAGTGCAAGGGTTGTCGTTCGGTGTAGTAGCCGCTCTATGAGCGGCATACTGCAGCAGGCTCATGCATGGCGCGTCCTGGGGTGTAGTAGCCGCTCTATGAGCGGCATACTGCAGCAGGCTCGTGCATGGCGCGTCCTGGGGTGTAGGATTGCTTCTATGAAGCAATTAGCGGACGCCGGGCGATTGTTCGCCAAAGGCGCACCCTGGGGTTTCATAATCTTTGTTTGGCTCATCCGTCGTCGTCCCGCAACCCGGCTTCGCCCGCAAGCGGGGCTACGCCGTGGCATTGCGGAACTATGCCGGACAAGGGCCGCCAACCCTACATATTTCAACGACAAAGAAACCTGGATGTCGCAAGAAAAGCGCGGGTCAAGGAAGTCGTTCGCTATGCAGGCGACTGCAGTCGGCACGCGAACGACCTCCCGGCGCAAGCGTAAACTTTATCGCTGTGTTAAACTACGAAAAGCACGAAAAGCACGAAATGGGGTGCGTAGTTAAAAATTATCACGCTGCCAATTTTCTTACCTTAAAATTTCCCCTCACAATCTTAATCATAATCCTAATCGTAATCTTAATCAAACAACGGCAGCCTGTGGTTGGTCGAAATAGATAAGGATTGAGATTAAGACTAAGATTAGGATGGGCCCACCGACAACATGTTTTTAAGTACCAACATGAATTGCACTTTGGTAAAGGACTAAAGCTGTAGAATTGAACCCGCGATTCCAGTCACCTCGCGCCCGTTCATAATGGGCGCCAACGCGACATCGATTTTCACGGGATGGCCCCCTGTTGTGGGAGCCAGCAGTGTCTCTCTCTGCCTCTCGCCAGCCAGACACTTGACAAACGCGCGTGCGGCATCAGGCAGGACATCAATAAAGCGCACCTTCTTTGCCTCTTTTTCATCAGCAATGCCAAGTGCTTCCATGAGTGCTTGATTGACAGCGGTGAAATACCCCTCCAGATTACAGGCAAACGCCGGAACCAAAGCCACCTCAAAAGCCGCCGCGGACTTGCGCAACTCAGCCATCACGCTCTTACGCTGGTCAACATTCCTGATGGCGAAAACCACATTGTTCTCACGGGTCAGCGAGAGCGTGCTCACGCCGATTTCACCCTTAAATGATTCCCCGTCACGTCTGTAGCAGCGTGCCGTAATTAAAATATGATGATTTTCAGAGAGATTTCTTTTCAGGTGGGCATACATCTGGCTGTTCATGCCTTTGATCACCTGATCAATCGGCATATCCCAGGCATCCTCGCGCGAAAACCCTAAAACCTTCTGAACCCTTTCATTGCAGTCAACCACATGCCCTTTATCATCAAGTACCAGCACCGCGTCATACAAACCGTTCATCAACTGGTAATAGAGAACGCGCTGATCCCCTTTGGGCTTCACATACCCTTCATTCACGGTGCTCTTTTCATGCAACAAAGGAGCCTTTTTCAACGTCTCTGTCGGGCGCGCATGCAAACCGAATTGGGTCTGAGTTTTTTCAGCCTCTGGCGCACTCGGCTTGCCAATGACCTTCAAACCAGCGGTCGCAGGTTTCCTCAACTCAACTGAAACGGCTGGAGCCGGATTTTCAATCCGCTTGGAAACACTTTTCAATTTAACCGGAGCGCCCGTAACCGACCTGCGCACAGGGGTCAGGACTGGCCGTCCGCTAGGCTTTCCGCCATCAATGACACCGGGAATAGATCGTGTTATAAATTTAATGCCACCTTGATTCTCAGAAATATTCATTGACCGCTCCTTTTCCGTGCCTTGTGCTAAACCAAAGTTTTGCGACAAAGACTTACCCTTATCCACTATTTTGCTGTCATTCACAGTTTTATTTGTGGCCGCGACAACATCTTCCTCTATGGTGTCGAGCTCTAGCTCTGCGTTCTCCAACGCAACGCTCTCATCCGTATCATTAAAACGCACAGGAAAAACAGTGTTATTCATAACCGCTGAGCTAGCACGCACACCAAAATTTTTTGAATCAAACTTTGAATTATTATTTAAACTCCGTTTTCCAAACCAATATTTCACAGCCATAAGTACCCTTAAAAAATCCAGTCCAATATACATTACGCAGTATTTATGCCATGTTTATAATTTATCCCAATCTATGGCATGGATAGTGCTTTAAACATATCATTATCAATTAATTCGGGAGTGCCATAAATGCAGAACAAAAGTTACACTAAGCTAGATCTGGTTCGGGAAATTGCCTTCACTGTGGGTTTGACGCAAAAAAAAGTCCGGTTTGTACTTGATGCCCTTCAATTTATAGCCTATCGAGAGGCTGCAAACAAAGGTTTCACTGTGCCGGGTTTATGTCGCATCGACGTGGTACGGCGGAAAGAACGCCAGGTGCGAAATCCTCAAACAGGAGAAAAAATTCTCATTGCTGAACATAACGCACTTCGAACCCGGCCTATTAAAAAGGCAAAAGACGCGGTCACCCCTGCGCCTGAAGGGTTGCTAACATATTTAACCAGTGAGCATCAGGCACCCAAAGTGTATGACGATTTCTCACAAGCCATCTCCTTTAAATGCAAAAATTGCGGCCAGGAGATCGAAGCTCCAAAGGCGGCCGTTGGTATAGAATCAGAGTGTCCGGCCTGCAATATGTCCATCACGATCCCCGACAAATCCGAGCCGGGAACAATGCACGGTGAGGCCTTGCCCGAGAAAACCGATACACCGCCCAAAAAATTCACCTTTGCTCCAACCGCAACACCGGCTGCCGCTCTATCGGCAACAGAGCAACCTGAGGAAAAAACAAATTTCTACACCGCCTTGCAACCAGCGCAGAGCAATCTGGGCAAAAATCAGACCATACGCATTGATCTGGCAGCACTCGGTATGGAGGAGACGCGCAAGACAGAGCCTAAACGCATGATCTCTTTCTTCTGCAAAAACTGCCGTCAGGAGATTGAAGCACCAACCGATATGGCGGGCTCAGGTTGCGACTGTCCCTCCTGTGGAATCAGCTTTGAAGTGCCCTTCTTCTCGGACAAAGGCACCTTGCATGGCAGCGATCTGGAACACACAGAGAGTGAGATTAAAAACATGAAGGGCCGTACCATCCGCATTGAAGTGCCAGATGATTTTTAAGTGCCTTCACTGCCTAGAAAATGTGCTTATCCACTGTGAAGGTGTTATCCCAAACTGACGCTTAAACTGCATGGCAAAGTGCTGCGATGACGAAAAGCCCAGTTCATAGGCCACATCTGTGATCGCCCCGTGCTCAGAGGTTAAAAGTGTTTTGGCTTTGACCATCTTGCAGTGCAGGATATAGGCATATGGCGGCAGCCCGGTCAGCTGTTTAAAGCGCGCGATAAACAGACTCTTTGACATGCCTATGTCCTGCGCGAGATCATCGATATTTCGTTCCTCCTGCGGATTGGACTGGATCTCCGCAATCATCTCAGCCATGACATCGTGTTTTTTCAAGGGTGCAACATGCTCAGATAATTCAATCACTGCCAGAAGCAGCTGCAACACGGCGGTACGCATCACCAAGCTCCGCAACGGCCCCCTCTCGTACGAGTCATAGGTGTTAAACAGCTGCTGAAAAGCGGCACGCACACGCGGATTGCCCCGCAGAATGCTCAGCGGCATGCCGGAGAGTTTCTGGCGCAGCAGCAGCGATTCATCCTGCGGAAGCTTCAACAGCGTCTCCCGCTCATGATCAAGCCGGAAAAACAGCCAGTACAGGATCATCCCTTTCGGATTCATCGAAAGTCGATGGCGAACATGCGGTTGAACAACCAGAACGTCCCCGGGCATCAACTGATAATCGCTGCCCTCGCAGTCGAACGTTAGATCCCCCCGCGCACAATACGAGATCTCAACACAACCTGGATGCATGTGCCGCTCAACTGTCGGTCGAACAGAGGAGTAGTGGCTTAGGCCCAAAGCAGGCACACAGGGCAGACTGTCGTGTTCAAGATTCAAAACGCGGCGCTCAGGGTTGTCACAATATTCAAAGGGCTCTGTGCAAACTTGTTTTAACATTGGTGTAATCATAAACAAACACGTATGCTAAAACAAGAACAATCTGTTGCGGCTAATTCTGAATTCTGAATTCTGTATTCTGAGTTCTGAATTCTAGGTGCGATGCAACGAAGTGAAATCACACCCAATGCCGCGCGCCCCGGCTGCATCGGCATCCGCAGCCAGCGCTGCGTATTGCATACTGGAGAGCGTTTGCAGCGGTGAACGCGAGCCCCCGCAGTCAATCCCAAAGTATTTCATAAATGCCTTGCCAGCCGCAGGCGAGCCGCCGTGTTTGATCAGCACAGCGATCATGGCATTGGCCTTGGCCTGCGCTGTCCGGGCAGACTCCATGTCGCCGGCTGCAAAGGCCTCCATGAGCGCGTGGTAGACCGGAGCCGCATAATTGAAGGTGCTGCCAACCGCGCCTTGAGCGCCAACAGCCAAACCAGCCAGCATCATCTCATCGCGGCCAAAGAGCATATCATAGCGCCCCCCCTGAAAGCGAACACACGCGGCAAAGTCCATCAAGTCCTCATACGTGAACTTCACCCCTGCCAGGGTCGGAATTTTATCGGCAGCGCATTGCAAAAACTCGAGCATGGGAATGCTAACTCCGGTAATACAGGGAATATGATAAAAATAGAAGGGCAGTTGCGGTGCCGCCGCAGCCACCTTAGCGCAAAAATCAACCAGCTGCTCGACCTTGGCAGGCTTAAAAAAAGAGGGCGCCATGCAGCCGATCGCATCCGCGCCGATCGCCTGAGCATGCGCTGCCAGATCTTTGGCATCCTCAACCGAGGGGTGGCCAACATGCACGATCAGCTTCAATCGCCGGTTGGAGGCCTCTTTCCAGCGGCTGGCCAGCAGCTTGCGCTCAGCCACGGTCAAAGAGAGACTCTCACCGGTTGTGCCGCAGACAAAAGCGCCTGTCACCCGGTTGTTGGTCAATGAGGCTGCAAGTTGCTCAATCACCTCATAATTAATGGAGCCATCCTCGAACATTGGCGTGAAAGGAGCTGCCACCAGCCCTCTAAGTTTAAACTCATTCATCATAATTTATTTTCTCTTCCTCTTACCGAACTATAATTACACTCCCTTTCGGCGGCAGCAATACACCGACTGTGTATAAACCGTCAACCAGGGCAGCATCATTCAAAACAAAGCCCAACAAACCGCCCTCCAGCGCGCCCTCCACCCCAGTATTCTGATACTCCGAGCCAGCGTCCTCACGATACAGCAAGCGATAATCCGGCTTTGCATCTGCTCCGTAGAGGGGCACCCCTGCCGCGGCGAAATCAAAGATCAGCTCAATGTCAACACCATCCACAGCGGTCTTGTTCAGATACCACTCCAGGTTCCAGCAGCGGCTCGCAACACTAGAGTGGCCAAGATGTTTCCAGCTGTTGGCAACACCGCTGTGGCCGACCAGAACAAACTCGCCGTTATCCAGCGTCTCGCCCGCATCCTTTAAGGTCAGGCCAGCCGATGCCTCGCTCTGTGCAACGGTGCCGCTCACATATGACCCCAACGCGGTGATGCTGCCAACGCCAACCACATCTCTGTCGCACTCGCCGTATAGAGCAGTTGCTCCGTTATAGAGGTTGTTGCCGGCCAGCGTAATACCGTAGCGGGCTGCCAGGTGGTTTTGGACAATCATACGCTCCGCATCCATCAACGCACGACTATAAACACGCAACTCGGCAATCTCCCCAATAAAATCGCGGAGGGTTGATGTGTCACTCAGGATATGGCCGATCTTAAAACGATAAGTGCCTGGGTTCTCCTGGGAGGCTGCATGGGTCTTATCGCGCTCCAATCCATTCAGTGCGGCACTCAGATGGTAGCCGGAACCAGAGTAAGCACGCTGATAATCGGCGATCTGCCAACTGCCTTGCGCCACTGTTAAGTGACGCTGAAAGCTGCTGTTGTTTATATTGAAGGCATGACAGCGGAACGGATTACCTGCACCGCCAGTAAAGAAACCACCAAAACGGTTGGTATTATCGTCAGTGCCGAACACGCCCCGGTCGCCTATTGCGCCAGTCGGTTTAAGCACCACAAACCAAATCAAATCACGATCAATACCCAAGTCGCACCCCAGCGCTGAGACCAGATGCCCGCTGCCGTTGAATGCAACCGAGGGCTCATAAACCCCTGACGCGCGTTCAGCCCCCTGCAGATTGAGCTGCGGGACGCCGCGCGCAGGAGCCAGATCCAGATCACTGCCAATCAGCCCGAGGTTGCCCCAGCCAGTCACAGCACCGCCACTGACGCTCAACGCATCAGAGGCGCGGAACCAGAGGCGCAACCCTGAGGTGATCCCGGCCTTGGCCCCTACCAGATCACGAACCACCGTGGTGCTCTCATCGCCGACTCCCAGCGTGTAATACCCATTGGCGAACTTGCCGTTCAGCAGATCAAAGCTCACAGTTGACCCACTGATCTCGGTTGCATCCACAACCATTGCCCGGTAGAGGTCTGTCAACGCTTTACGATAGAGGAGCACAAAGTTGGGTTCAGCTGGCAGCGCCACGCCGCTGGTTTCAAAATCAAAGGTGAGGCGCAGATCAATCCCATCCACGAGCCTTTGATTCATATGCCACTCACGCTGCCAGCGTTGAATAAAGCTCTCACCTGCCACAGCATTGGTCCAGCCATCATTGGTCAGAGCCGGGCAGTTATGCCCGGCAAAGAGATATTCACCACCCTGATTTAAGGTGTTGTTCAAGCCGGACAAGGTCACTCCTCCTGAACTGTCGCTCACATACAATGCGCCTGGGTTGCGTCCAGCACCAGCGGCGGTCTCACAACCAATACCGACCACATCCAGATCAAAATCTCCGGCATTGGTGCTGTCGCCAGTGTAGCGACGGTCAGTACCGAGGCTCAAGCCATAGCGGGCAGCCAGATGATTTTGCACAATGACTGTTTCCGCATCATTCAAAGCGCGATTGTAAATGCGGATCTCAGCCACATCCCCGATCAAATTCTTGACCACCGTTGAGGGCAGTTGATTGCCAATCAGAAATGTTGACGGAACAGGATCACGCAGGTCTGCAACAGGCCAAGTTGCGGATGTCACGTTGTGGCCATTGAGCGCGGCGGCCAACTCCGCTGAACCATCTACGTTATTCATACGGCGTATATCCAGCAGGAAAGGGCTGTTCACAGCCACTGTCGCCTCTGGCTTGACTGATGATACAGTTTGGCGGATAAACGAATTGGCACGCACAGTGCTAGCCGAGCTGCCTGCATCGGCACCCAGAAAGAACGCTCCAAAGCGGCTCTCAGAGCTGTTGAGGCCAAACAAGCCGCGATCCCGGTTAGTCGCTAAAGTGCGGCCAACCGCAAACCAGGTGTTATCACCTGTGAGCCCCAGAGCACTCTGCTCTGCACTTTGCAGCACCTGCGGTGTATCGGCAACAGCGGCACCATCCCAGTTAAAGCGCACTGCCGGCTCATAAACATTGGGCGAACGCTCAAACGCATCCGCTACAAGAGTCGGGCGGGCAGCATCATTCAGCGCGGCGACCTCAAGGCTCTGACCGCTGACACTCTGCCAAGCAACCACACGCCGCTCGACCGGATCAGTGACTAAAACTCGCTGGTCTGCCCGGAACAGGTGCGCCAGCGAATTATGCAGTAATGGTTGGCCAATGCCCGCCTGCTCCCAGGTATTGCCAACGCCAAGCGTGTAGATCCCTGTATAAAATAGGTTGTCAGCTAGCGCAAAGCTGACCTGATCGCCACTCACGGTTGGACTATTCGGGAGCGAGTTCCAAGGCGCATCGCAGTCGCTGCGATACAGGATGCGATAACTCAGCCCGCTCTCCGAGAGCACCCCGCCATCGGAGAGGTCAAAGGTCAACTTAAGGTCAATGCCATCAACAGCGGTTTTCTGAACATACCACTCGCGATATAAGCGACGGTTTCCGCTGCTGTCATAGAGCCAGCCATTACGATCACCTTTGTATCCGAGACAGACAAACTCTCCGTTCATGTTAAGCGTGTTGTTCTGCTGCTCCACTACCAGGCCGCCGCTCGACGGAGAAATCATCACTGCCCCTGCCACCGGATAAACTGCGGCGTTAAAATAACCAATGCCTGTCACGCCTTTGAAATACCCATGGGAAGGGCCATCGCCGCCAGCGTACACATCACTGCTACTGAGTGTGGCTCCGCTGCGCGCCGCCATGGCGTTGTGAATGATCACCCGCTCCGCATCACTGACCGCACGGTTGTAAATGATAATCTCCGCCAAGTCGAAAACCGCATGTGCTGAAACACTGTCAATCATCCCGGCAATTCGAAACTCCGCTCCCCCTGCAGGCATCGTGTTCAAGCCACCGGCGGAGTGCTTGGCCGCCGCGCCATTGAAAGTTGTGTCAACCCCGGCTGTTGAACGTCGGCTGTCGAACACAAAGCCCACATCTTTGGGCAGATCCTGATTGACATCAGCGGTGCTGCTGGAGTTATGCGGCCGCAAGCGGTTGGGTGGATTGGCATCACCTAGAAAAAATCCGCCCCACCGGCTGTTATTGATATTCAAGCCAAAGAGGCTGCGCTGTTTATTATCATAGGTCAGCCGGGTGCTTAAAAACCAGGTGGAGTGCTGAGAGATATTAAAGGTGACATTGTTGAGTTCACTGCGCATCCAGTGGGGTGCGGACGGTATTAAGGCGCCATCCAACTCACGGTTAAAACGCACCATCGGAGCCTCGCTGCCGTCTGCACGTATAAAACCAGTGGCGGCAAAGTTAGGCCGGCTGCCTGAGTCGGTGACAACCACAGGTGCGGTGGCACCTTGCGACTCCCAACGAGCGAGGCGACTGCCGTGTACTGGATCACCCATGCTCTCCAAGTCGTTGGCATTGAACCAGGCCTGCATGCCGCTCTCAAAGAGCGCATGTTCCGAGAGCGGTGCAAGACCCTCTTTCACGAGTGCCATGTTATCCAGAGTGATCAAGGCCAAGCGTATCTCGTCAAAGGAGGTGGTGTTACCACCCTCATAGAGTGCCGCGAGAGTGCCGTTAGCTGTCACAGCCAAATCAGAGTAACCCGATTTACCGGGTTCAAGCACATAGCTCTCCTGCCAGGAGCCAGCATCATTAAGGCTCACGCGCAGCGTGAGATTACTGCGGACACTCTCATGCGCAGGATTCAGGAAGGCGATCGCCCCGCCAAAGTTGCCCTGCGGTGCGCGCACCCGCTCAATCGAGCCCTCGCAGATCGGTTCAATCAATGCGGGATCTGCAACCGCACTGCTCCAAGTTACGCCAAAATCTGTGCTCACAGCCACCTGCCGCGTGTTTGGCGGACGGTTATAATTACGCATATTGATCAAAACTCGGCCATCGGAAAGCTCCACCACCTGAGACTCATTCAGTCCGTTCCCGGGCACAACCCCGCCCAGCATCCATGTTGAACCACCATCGTCGCTGTAGATGGCGTGAGATTTATAAACACCGCTGACATCGCTGTGATTACATCCCGCAACAAGGCGCCCAACCTTGTCACCTTGCGTCAACTGAATACCTCCACCCGGGCCGGTGGCATACCACCCCCAGGATACATCTTTAACTGCGGAGGTGATCTCAGCGGGAGTACTCCAGGTCAAACCGTCATCAATTGAGCTGCACACAAAAACGCGACGCGTGTCAACCCCGGAGCCTGCTTTGATCTGGGCCTCTGAGTCTGCGCCGTTGTTCCACGTCATCAGCAGCAGTACCTTGCCGGTGCTCTGATCCACGACCGGCACAGGGTTGCCGCAGGTATTGGCACCATCACTCCAGATCACCGCATTGTCACTCCATGTGGCACCGCCATCTACCGAACGTTTCATGATCAAGTCAATGTTGCCGGTGTCACCGGCACTGCTGACACGCCCCTCGCAGAAAGCCAGCAGAGTGCCATTGGTGGTTGTTACCACCGCTGGAATCCGATAGGTGTGGTAGCCGTCCTTCCCAGCCTCCCATAAGGTGTGGGTAGCTACACTGTGCACGATTGCGCCAAAAGAAAATGTGTGCAGTAGAACCGCACTGATCAAACCGAATGTTTTCATTGTTTTCATTTTATGCTCCTATCATTTCTGTTTGAGATCTGTGACCTTAAAACGCACGCTGACCACGGAGTGCTTTCTTTTGTCATCCCAGTACTTGATGTAGGTGGTCGCGACGATCGTTCCATCTCGCATCAGCTCAATGCCAGGGTAACCGCAATCCCAGCCTGCGAAGTTGTGCAGCAGCTTGGCGCGGCATTCGCCCTCCTGACGGGCTTTGATATCCTCATATTGCCCCAGCCAGGCCACAAAGTGGCCGATGGTCGGAGAGTTGGGAGCAGTGTCGCGGAAGACAATCACAAGCCGTCCATCAGGAAGATAGAGCCCCTGGTGGCGGTCGCCGGTCAGCGACCAAGCTGTGTCAACCGCCGGGCTCCAGGTTTGTCCCTCATCCTGGCTGAACATCATCAGGCTGCACCCCTTGTGGGTGTTTTCGCGCATCACACAGCATAACTCTTTGCCATCAGGTGAGCGGAAAACATAAGGCTCACAGGGGTTTTTGCCCTCCACCTTGCAGACCACACGCGGCTCAGACCAGGTGAAACCGCCATCCTTGGTGATTGACTGCAGTACCTCCAAAGGGGCGCGGTCAGCACCTTGCGCTCCACGATGGTAAAGCCCCAGATAGGAACCGTCTTTGAGCCGGGTCATGCTGCTGAAGGTCATGACACACACGAATTTTTCGCCTAGCGGCACCATCTCCTTCCAGCTCTGACCATTGTCCTCGCTCATGATGGAAGGCATCGAAGAGTTTGCCCCTTTGCGGGCAGTGGCGGAGAAGACCCAGATGCGTTCACGCTCCGCTGGATCCTTGATCCGGTAAATGCTGGGACAGTTCCAGTGGCTCCAATAGGCTTTGGGCATCAGCTCATCCAAGCGCTGCCAGCTTCGGCCTCCATCCACACTCTTCGCCATGGGGCCGGCGTGGCCGCCGTGATTCACGCACCAGACAGCCAGAATCGTATCATCCTCCAGCTTGGTTGTGGTGGGATGGCCCTGATAAACATCCTCAGTGCCGGCGGCTATTACAACCTGGCGTGAGGTATCACCTGAGAGATCAACAAAGGGGCGCGCGGCCATAATTTCAAAATAGCTGCGATCAGCAATCAGCCCCTCCATGCCACTGCTGAAATTACAGCTCATCGAGAAGTCGTAAACACGCATGGCGCTGCGCCAGGGGCGCAAGGCAAATGTCCCGAATTGCTTGCGCTGATCGCGAATTTCAAGGATCACTTCATCGTTGATCTTGAAAGAGAGATTCTCACTCTTGCGCGTGACAGTGAACAGAAAAACCTTACCATCTTTGATGGCTTGCGGCGCAGTGCGATCGACCTTGACATCCCGAAAAAGCCCACCGTTGAAAAACATTTTTTCAGAGCCCCCTTCAAATCCGAAGTGGTTGGTATCGTCAATCACAAAGCTGGCAGCTGAACCGGCCAGTTCATCAATCGCCATTTTGATCGTGATTTCAACATCGCCGGCACCTGGAATACGGTTGCCATAAAAGAGTGCACTCGGGTGCTTCAGCACAGCAGCACCATCTTCAACCAAGATAGGACAATCGGGATCTGCGAGCAAACCGACAACCTTGCCACTCGCCACAAAAACATCGGTGTTCGCATTTATAGCGAAAGATATAAGAACAAACAACCCTGACAATACTGACCTGAAATACTTCATACCTAATAAACCTTTCTTTTGTAAAAAATATCCACGGATTATATCAAACTATAGTGCATATGATGTTCAAACAGAACGCCCGCTTTATTTTGACACATCAGCAATTACCGGATCAGAATCACAGTACCTGCAGGCAGCGGCAACTCAATAAAGGTTTTGCCATTTATCCGACCAGCGGGCATCCAGCCAGTTGCCTGCAGAACCACGACAGTGAATGCTGTAATCATCACCATCGAACCATGCCCCCCAGAGTGCATAATTGGCTACAGTTGCTGTCCCCTCTCGACTGTCAGAATACGCACTGCGGAGCAGAAAGCGACTGCCGGACTTAACATTCGGCTTGCATACAAAAAACATGGTCCAGCGAGCCGCATCAACCATGTTTGCTGCCTGATCATAGTTCCAATCCCATGAGGAATCCGCCAAATTATAAAAGTGGTCAGTGTTGCCGTCAAAATCAAGTGCGGGCAGTCCTCCAACAGCATCATTAATCAGTGTCGGCTGAGCACCGGCCACCGGCTGCAGGAAACCAGCGGAGACACCAACACCAATCGCCAGATTGCTCCATGCACTGACAGTACTACCATTCAAAGTGACAGCCGATCCGTCCAATCGCAAAAAAAGATTATTCGTCACCATTAAATCAGTGCCGTTTGCAATCAAAGCTGTCATAGTTAAGAAAAAGCCTACACGCAAAACATTGCTCATACACTTCATAATTCGTCTCCTCAAGGATTTATTTACTGTAATCTGTGATCTCATAACGCTCAAGCCGGTTTTCAAAGTGCCCAATTGATCAAACCATACAGGAATTCAAAGCGCCCTTTCTAAACGGTTAAAAGCAATTTATCAGAAATGACATCACAGAGCGGTCAAAATATAATATTAATTTATTTTTACCATGAGGTCGTACAATGTAATGGGTGTAGCCGCTCTTTAGTTGCTTAGGCGACTGAAAAAACAATTTATTGTTCTTTGCAAAAATTTGTCTGTCATGCCTTCTTGCGGCTTGTTTCGCCACCATCCACCGCATAGCGGCGGATATACTTCGCCACCATCCACCGCATAGCGGCGGATATACTTCGCCACCATCCACCGCATAGCGGCGGATATACTTCGCCACCATCCACCGCATAGCGGCGGATATACTTCGCCACCATCCACCGCATAGCGG
>JAQUCE010000072.1:0-5693 GCA_028686345.1 Kiritimatiellia bacterium | reverse complement strand
CGGATATACTTCGCCGCTAAGATTTTTCACCTCAAAAACAACGTAGCGCTTTCATTCCACTCCGACAAAGTTTGCGCTTGCGCCGCAAGGCCGTGCCCTACCGCTGCGGTCGACGATGCTGTGCGACGATGTTGACCGACGATTGGGAGCATGCGTGAAATCGTCAGCCAGCATCGTCGTCACTATCATTCAGAAGTTTGTGATTAAGAGCCCGCTGCTTTAGAAACAGACGCTGCTGTCCGCTTATTTATCGTCCAGTGCCGCGACTCCGGGAAGGACTTTGCCTTCAAGGAACTCGAGCGATGCGCCGCCACCGGTGGAGATGTGCGACATTTTATCCGCCAGACCGCTCTTGTTAACTGCGCTGACGCTATCGCCGCCGCCAATGATGGAGATCGAGTCGCTCTCCGCCACTGCCTTACAGATACCAAAGGTGCCGTTGGCAAACTTGGGCATCTCAAAACATCCCATAGGACCATTCCAGAGTACGGTCTTGGCACCCTTGATCGCCTCGCTGTAGAGCGCGGTGGTTTTAGGTCCGATATCCAGTGCCATCCAGCCCTTGGGGACATCATTGCCAACCACCTGGGTATTGGCAGCCGCGTCAAACTTGTCGGCAATCACGTTATCCACTGGTAGCAACAGGGTTTTGCCTTTGGCTTTGGCCTTTGCAATCATCTTAAGAGCGTACTTCAGCTGGTCAAGTTCGCAGAGCGAACCACCCACCTTGTGGCCCATGGCTTTCAGAAAGGTATAGGCCATACCGCCGCCGATAATCAAGACATCGACCTTATCCAGCAGATTGTTGACCACCCCCAGTTTATCGGAGACTTTGGCGCCACCTAGAATTGCGACAAATGGACGGGTCGGGCTCTCAACCGCACGGCCCAGATAATCAAGTTCCTTCTCCATCAGAAACCCTGCGACATTGGTTGCCATGTATTTGTTGATGATCGCGGTGGAGGCGTGGGCGCGGTGCGCAGAGCCAAAGGCATCATTGCAGAAAACATCGCCGTAGGAGGCGAGTTTTTTTGCCATAGCTTTTTGTTTGGCCTTAATGTCAGCCTTGGCAGCAACGAAATTCTCTTCGCTCTGGCCTTCAGCCTGCTTGACCTTGCCCTGCTCTTCGAGGTAGAAGCGGGTGTTCTCGAGCATCACAATATCACCGGGCTGCATGGCCTCAACCACAGCATCCGCCTTTTGGCAGTCAGGGGCAAAGGTGACAGGTTTGCCCAGTACTGTTGCCAGATACCCGGCCACTGGTTTCAGCGAGAAATTTGCCTCATAGCCCTTGCCCTTGGGCCGCCCCAGATGACTCATAAGAACCAGGCTGCCACCCTGTTCCAGCACATATTTAATTGAAGGCAGGGCTCCCTTGATGCGCGTATCGTCTTTGATGACACCCTCTTTGATGGGCACATTGAAATCAACGCGCATGACGACCCGTTTGCCGGCCAGCGCAACATCACGTAAACTCTTCTTACTCATAGTTACTCGCTTTCTTTCGACCTCTGTCGAAACACAAAAGAGCGGGCGGCAAAATCACCAACCCGCCCTCTTTTTTTAATAACGCCTCAACGCTTGATTACGCGGAAATAATTTTGACCAGGTCCAAAATCTTGCAGGAATACGCCCACTCGTTGTCGTACCAGCCAACCACTTTAACGAATGTGCCATCCAGCTGAATACCGGCCGTGGCATCAAAGATAGAGGTGCAGGCCTCACCGCGGAAGTCTGTGGCAACCACAGCGTCCTCGGTATAACCCAGGATACCTTTAAGCGCTCCCTCGGAGGCCTCTTTCATGGCAGCGCAAATCGCCTCGTACGTTGTTTCGGTTTCCAGGCAGACAGTCAAATCAACCACCGAAACATCCGAGGTGGGAACACGGAACGCCATGCCGGTCAGCTTGCCGTTCAGCTCAGGAATCACCTTGCCCACCGCCTTAGCAGCACCGGTGCTCGAGGGAATGATATTCTCGAGGATACCGCGTCCGCCGCGCCAGTCCTTCATGGAGGGGCCGTCAACGGTCTTCTGTGTGGCTGTAGTGGCGTGAATAGTGGTCATCAGACCCTTCTCAATGCCAAACTTATCATTCAGAACCTTGGCCAACGGAGCCAGGCAGTTCGTGGTGCAGGAGGCGTTGGAGACAATGTCCTGGCCTGCATAGCTGTCGGTGTTGACACCGCAGACAAACATAGGGGTCGCGTCCTTGGAGGGAGCTGAGAGAACAACCTTCTTGGCGCCAGCGGTGATGTGCTTGCGGGCAGTCTCATCGGTCAGGAAGAAACCAGTTGACTCCACCACAACCTCGGCTCCAATATCGCCCCATGCCAGGTTGGCGGGATCGCGCTCTGCGGTAACACGAATGCTCTTGCCGTTCACGATCAACTTGTTGTCAACAACTTCAATCGAACCGTCGAAGCGACCATGCACTGAGTCATATTTGAGCATATAGGCAAGATAATCCACATCCAGAAGATCGTTAATACCAACAACCTCAATGTCATTACGAGCCACAGCCGCGCGGAAAACCATGCGTCCAATACGGCCGAAACCGTTAATACCAACTTTAATAGCCATTTTTGTTACTCTCCTTGAGTTAATTTGATTATTTCAGAAAAAGGTGATTACGCGCCTTTCCTAAAACTCACCTCTTATTCCGGCGAATTCCGGAAATAAAGCCGATCTCTTATGAATAATGAGCAATAAGGATAACGCATGCGCACCGGTTAGTCAACTGCCAACAACCTTGAGTCGTATTTTTTTTGTTTACTGTATGGAAAACGGTTGAGAGCGCGCGATTTTCCGGCTAAAACTTATGAATGGCATCTTTGGCGCAAATTTCGTATACTTATAATCTGAAAAACAAGTTCGTTGTTCAGACTTCAGCCTGCTCCAGGGCGGGTTATTGAGACGTTACTGTAAAAGTGATAATGGAGCAGTGCAAGCATCTTGCTTGCAGAAAACATTTTCATTCAAGCTGGAAGCCTGAGGTGCTGCGTTCAAGCCGGAAGCTTGAGGTACTTCATTCAACAACTTATGAAGGAAGCGATCTGAACTTCCTGGTTTTTGCGACAGGAGTTAAGAGAGTAGCAACTAAGGTTTGCGTGAACGCGGTTCGCAATCAAACAACACAACTATGAGGTAGCAATGATTCCAGATTTACAAGCCAGTGTTCTGTGCGATGATGTTCGCCAGGAACGTAATGGAAAATTCATGTTAATCGGTATTTTTGATGGGCTCACGCTCCCGGCTGAGCAGCCGGTGTGCCCTAAGATTTGCCTGATGAACCGCTGGTGCGCCGGAGAAGGCGAGTTTTTGCAGCAATCCAAGATCATCGGCCCCGACGGAATCACCGTGGTGGGGCAGGGCAAAAGTGTGCCGATCAAGCTCGAAAACCAGAAGCAGGTGGCCACAACAGTGGAGGTCTTCATAAATCTAGTGTTTCATCAGGAGGGCACTCACTGGATTGAAATTCATCTGGATAAGAATATGCGGATGCGTTATCCACTGCATATCCGGAAGGTTCAGCATCATGCAGCTCCGCAGAGTTAGCCGGCTCACGGCATGGTGACGGCGTTAAGGCCGCGGCTTCAGGAATCCGCATATGTTGACTAATCCGACTCCAGGCACCGGTTTCCAGCTCTTTGATCAAGCACGAAAGCTTGAGGCGCTGCATATCATTCTCTGACGTTGACTCAGCTGGAAGCCCCCCCTGTTCACTGCGGTAATGGATGATCCACAGCCGTTTGATAATATCCTGAACCGCCTCTTCCGGGGTGGCCTCGGTGGCGCAGAGCATCTTGTGTTTGTGATTGAGCAAATCATCAAAGAGCGGCATCAGCTCAGCCTCGGTTTTACGGTAAAGGTCAGCCAGCATATCACGTCCGCTCCGGCACCCCTCAATAATCGCGCGCACCACTTCCCGCGCAAAAGGGTGGATAATCAGATCATAGGGAAGATGATTGATCACCAGATTCAGCAAAGGCACCTCCTGCTCATGCTCGATCAACATCTCACACAGGAGCATCTCCGCCTCATTGGGCGGTTTAATCGGCTCAAAGCCGGCCATACCCGCATACTCGGGGTTGAAATCATAGTCCTCATCGTCAGCTGGACCAGGCGGAAGATCGGGAATGGGCGGCTCATCGTCAGCCGCGCTCCCCGCTTGCGCCTTGACTGGCGGCGGGGCGGGTGGCCGCTCCGCATAATGCCTGCGTTTGCTGATGTGCGCTTGCAACGACTCTAAATCGTCCGACAGCGCTGAGAGCGGCAGATGCAGCAGATCAGCGCTCTCTTGCAGCAGCGAGCTGCGTAGAACTGCGCTGGCGCACCCGGCTAAGGTTTCAAGCACGCCGTGCGTGACACGGCTCACAGCGTCGATGGAATCCGGGGCCTGCTCCTGCTCCCTTAAAAAAGCGATCTGAAAGGCGGTGATGGAGCGCGCACTCTCAAGAATCGCCTTAAACCCCTCATATCCGCGACTGCGAATTATCGAATCCGGATCCTCGCCTGGCGGCAGTGCGGCCACCCTGACCGGTATCTCCTCCTCCAGCAGCAGTGCTCCGCTCCTGACCGCGGCTTTTTTGCCGGCAAGGTCGCCATCAAATACAATCACCACGCAATCCGCATAGCGCTTCAGCAGCTTGACATGCTCTCTGGAGAAGGCGGTGCCCTGTGCGGCCACCGCAGTTTCAAATCCAGCTGCATGACAGCGGATCACATCAATCTGCCCCTCACAGATAATCGCCTCGCGACGCGGGTGCTTAACAATCTTAGCCGCGGCCTTGTTCAGGCCGTACAGCACACGCCCCTTGACGAAAATATCGGTCTCAGGGCTGTTGACATATTTGGCTGCCTTGCTGCCTTGCTCTAAAACGCGCGCGCTGAAAGCCACCACCCGCCCTTGCGTGTCGCAGATCGGAAACATCAGTCGGCTTTGAAAGCGGTCATAGTAATCATCACGGCGCTGCCCCTCGCGTGGCGGCAGGACAATCCCGGCGGCAATCAGTTGTTCTACAGGGCGCGCGTTCTTTTCAGCCCACTTCAGGACTGCGTTACGCGGACGCGCCGGGGCGTAGCCTATGCCAAAACTCTCAACTGTTTTATCATCCAGCTTGCGCTCTTCCAGATAAGCCCGGGCACCGGCGGCCCCTTTGCTCTGCAGCAGACAACGCTGATAAAACGCGGCCAGCTCGGCGTGCAGTGCATAGAGCATCTTGCGGGAGCCGGCGCTCTGATCGTACTTTTCAGCGATCGTCACCCCCGCCCGATCTGCCAGCACCCGTACTGCGTCAACGAAAGTCAGGCCATCCTGCTCCTGCAAAAACTTAAACACATCCCCGTGCACACCGCACCCAAAACAGTGGTAATACTGACGCACAGGGTTGACGCTGAACGAGGGTGTCTTCTCGTTGTGAAAGGGACAACAACCCATAAAAGAGGAACCAGCCTTTTTAAGTTCCATTCGTGAGCCGATCAGCTCCACGATATCAACCCGGGCCCGAATCTCCTCAATCACATGACTATCAATTAATGCTCCCATAAGTCATCTATTAAAGCAAAATTCCGCCCCAATAGACATCACGGAATTTTTTTATTAGGCCGGGAGAGCGTTGCGGATACGCTTGGCAGCTTGAAACAAAAAAGTCGTCCGCTATGCGGGCAACTGCGAGCAACACGCGAGCCATCA
>JAQUCE010000171.1 GCA_028686345.1 Kiritimatiellia bacterium | reverse complement strand
AGAAAACAGATACTACGAGACGAAAACCAGATGGGTACCTACTAGATGCACCTCAGGTGCCATCAATGCAACCATTTGAGTATTAACGTGTTAGAGGTAATGCAACCGAATTTTGCGGCAATAGTTGATCACTGTTTTAAGTATCGCTTAAAGCGCTTTCTGTAAACAACTTACGAAATGGTTGTCTAAGGGGCTTGTTTTCTGCTCCAGAAGTTGAGAGAATAGCGACGAAAAATAATTCGGTGTTCCGAATTATATAATTCAATAAATACACACAACACAGATAGTAAGGAAACAATAAAATGGATGCATATGTTTGCGTAGTATGTGGTTATATCTATGATCCACAGATTGGTGATCCTGATAACGGGATTGAGCCTGGAACCTCTTTTGATGATTTACCTGACGACTGGACATGCCCTGAGTGCGGTGTTGGCAAAGATGATTTTGAACTTGCCTAAGTAAAACCACACGGTAACTGTGACTAAGTGTCGTAGAGGTCGCGGCCTTAGAGCGGGAGCAACGTAGCTCTGATTTCCAATCGGACATGTTTGGTTGTAAACCGGAGCTACTGAGGTCGGCTTCGCCTTTGGTTGACGATGGCGGCGACGATGCTGGTGAACGATTCACGCCTTATCCCAATTGTCCGCCAACATCGTCGCACAACATCGTTACCCGATGTCGCTCCTATAGCGACTACTACACATGCGCAGCCCTGCGGAGTGCAAGAGTTGTCGTTCGGTGTAGTCGCCGCTCTACGAGCGGCATACTGCTATAAGCTCATGAAAAGCGCGCCTTGGGATGTAGGGTTGCTTCTCAGAAGCAATTAGCGGGTGCCAGGCGATTGTTCGTCAAAGGCGGGCCTTGGGGTTTCATGATCTTTGTTTGGCTCGTACCCTGTTCAAAACATGGCAGCCATGCATACGTTGAACTTCCTCCAGGGGACATCTTTCTCTGTGCCTCTGGTTAAGCCAGCTATGCTGGATTGTTCTATTCAATTGAAAGGAATTGAAATTGATAATTGTTTGTTCATCAATTAGTTGCGCTTTGGCATGTGGAGGTAACAAAACATGCGAAACATTGCGGTATTGGCCCGTAAGCCAGTGCGAAGCAGGGGTAGTTCCCGCTGACAACGAAGATGCGAGCCCTAATAAAGTGAACTCGCTTCGGCCTCGTTACACTAAAACTCCGACGGCAAACCTCCCAGAGATGGTGAAAGCCTACGCGCACAAGATTGCGGAGATATGGATATACATCTTTAATATAAAGTAAAGTCGGGCTTCCCTGTGCATGCCTTACTACGAGGATAACGGGTGAGCCGTATAGTGGAAATCTCTATCTACGGTTCGATGAGGGCCTCGGGATTAAACTCCCGAGTGCTACTCTACTGAGAGATAAAAGACGTGCATAAAAAAACATGAAAACGCATTATCGCAGTGCAGAGCGGCAGCGCTATACCTTCCCGGTCTGCCGCATCACTGCCTGCAGCGCGCTCCAGACTGAGATCTTGAGCCGCTTCTGCTGTCCTTGCGCATCATTTTGAAAGCGTAGGATATATTTCGGGTGGAAGGTAGACATCACCGGGATGCCGTGATACTGCGTCCACCTGCCTTGCGGTGCGGCTGCTTCACTTTGATTGAGAAAGAGTCCTTTGATCGCTTGCTCACCCATGACGACGATTACTTTCGGACGTATGATCCGAATTTGTTCTTCAAGAAACGCGGTGCAAGCCTGCATCTCATCCAGCAAGGGGGCGCGATCATTTTCCGGGCGGCACTTGCAGATGTTAGTCAGAAAAACCTGCTCCCGCTCATAGCCCATGGCCGTGATCATCTGTGTCATCAGCTCGCCGCCCGGGCCGCTGAATGTTTCGCCAGCTTGCTCATCCGCCGCATCCGGTGCCGGACCGATAAACATCACATCCGGCGAGTTGGGGTTGCCCTGACCAGGCAGGGCTTTGACACGGCTTTGGCATAGCGCACACTCGGTGCAGTGGCGCACCTGCCCAGCGATCTCCTCCAGCGCCTGCGCGCGTGCCTCTGCATCCAGCGGCTTGGTGCTTTGCAGCAAAGATTTGGAGAGCCGTTCGCGCCCCTCCGCCCGCTGTGCCTTGGATTGCGCCACACCTGCATTTTTCAGGGACGCAGCCGCCGCGATAGGGGCGGTCAGGTCTCTGACAACCTGCGGCTCGATCTCAATCGTACGCTGCCCAAGTTCTTTCAGCACGTTGATGTGATCAATCAGATCATTGATGATATATGTGTAACTATCCATTGTAAGCTTCTTTCATAGAATTTCATTGGACGAAAACGTTCAATTAATTGTGCTTTGCAAAAAAATTTCGGTCGAACCTTGGTGCGGTTATGTAACCATCCACCGCATAGCGGCGGATATACTTGGCAATCATCCACCGCATAGCGGCGGATATACTTGGCAATCATCCACCGCATAGCGGCGGATATACTTGGCGATTAAAGAGTCGTCAACCAGCATCGTCGCCGCTATCGTAAACCGAAGGCGCGGCTGAACTCCGGCAGCTCCCGATTGCATCCGTAGCTGTCCGATTGGAAATCGGAGCTACGTTGCTCCCGCCCAAAAGGTGAGACCTCTTTAACTCGGGCATTCGCGCACTACCGCACTCACGCACTTCTCCACTCCGCGCCCGGCGCGGATCTAGGCCCTACTAAAGAGCAAGGCAAACATGGACGTTAAAAACATGTCCCTATATCACCCTATCTTTTAACGCCGTAAATTATGATCAGCGGTACTCTTCTCGGTTTGCTCCCGTCCTAGCAGGTCGAGGATTTTATCAAATGTATTGTCCACGATTCGTCGATCATCGGCCTTCAGCTCGTAGTGTTGCTGTGTGGGTCCACTGGAGTCCGAGCGCAGGGTTGTAATGATCGTGATTCTGTACTCACCGGCAATCCTGTCGCGCGTGACGCTGGAGATATGCGACATTCGGATCGCTGAGCTAAGCACAAGCGTGCTGCCATCCAGCTGTTTCAGAACAATAAAAGCTCCTCTCTGGCTCACGTCAAAGTCAACCGCGCATACTGAGTGCGCTAACAGACATAATACCACGCATAGGCAAAGTCGCATCTCTTTCCTCCATTCTTTTGACCAATTTTTAAAGAACCGGCATTCTCTCTTTCCGCACTTGATTTATACCAGCCAAACCAGTAAACTTTAGCCTTTTACCAAGCCAACGTAGCTCAGCTGGCAGAGCAGCTCATTCGTAATGAGCAGGTCGTGGGTTCGATTCCCACCGTTGGCTCCACTGTATCAAAACTCGTCAGACTAAGCGAGTGGTCACTCGTCGAAAACCAGCAATTCTAATTATGACCGCGCACCTGTTCAGAAGACACGCTAAAGCGTGAACTACATACGGTTTCCGGGGTATGTAGTTCACGCTTTAGCGTGTCTTCGGCCATAATTAGAATTGCTGCGTCGAAAGCTTAAAGACCCCTCCCTGTTCAATCCCTGTGCTTTTATCTACGTCGTTACGTGATAGATAATCCGGTGCGCCAAATGATTGCTAGAAGCTGTACTCAGCTGCCACCACCAAATTACGCCCTGGCTCATTGAGCCCGGAGCCGTGGATGCGGTAGTTTGCATCGCAGATGTTCTCGAGCGCCGCAGAGAGCTTAAACTGGTCGGTAATACGGTAGCCGCCGCGCAGGGTGAAAACCCCGTAACCAGGCGTGCCCCCGGGTGGAATGCGCTGAGTGTCATTCTTGTCAATGGCACAGAGCTGGTCGGCTTTGGCGGCCATGGTCACAAGGGTTTCAATCCAGCAGCGATCAGTTACGTCCCAGCGCAGGCCGGTGGTAGCGGTCATTGGCATCAAGCGACTGATCGGCTCACGCTTGGACTTCGCCTCCGAGGTTGGGTAGCCATCAACTTCGCCGTCGATCCAGGTCAGGTTGCCCCAAAGTGTCCAGCAATCAATAAATTCATAAGCGCCGGCCAGCTCCACCCCATGCACATAACCCTTGCCCGCATTTTTTTTAGTTACCTCTGAGTTGCCATCCACCATGCGCCCGGTAGGGGTGCGCACAATCATGTCGTTAATATCAGTATAAAAATAGGCAGCTGAAAGCATTGCGCGATCTGCCTCGAGCTTGGCACCCACCTCATAGGCCATAAATTTTTCAGGGTCGAGGTTAGTGACAGGGGTCTCAAATTCTTTGCTGCGGGCTGCATCAAAGCGTGTTAGGTCAGAGAGACTGGGAGCGCGAAAGCCCTGCGAAACACCGGCGAACAGCGATACACCCTGTTCCGGCAGAACCCGATACAGCAGCCGGGCGCTGCCTGAGAGGTCGTTCCAATTATCGGTCATCGAGCTCCTGGCACCGGTTTTTGGCTCCTCGTACTTATCCGCATCCGCTCTAATATACGTATAGCGACCGCCTAGAATCAAGTCCACCTGGTCATGCAAGCCAATGGTGTCCTGCACATACGCGCCGAGATTGTCATAGGCAGCATCATCAGCCACGGGCCCTTGAATGCTGCGACTTTTAAAAGCTCCGGAGCTGTAGTAGTTTCTCCGAAAGGATTCCACAAAATCGCGATAATACTCCACGCCGTAGATCCACTCGCCAGAGACACTCTCAGTCAGAGCCTGCACAGATGCGCCGACAGTGTTGACATCCACGCCCTGATAATCGCTGCTCCAATCGCGCTTGACCCTGTATTGACGATCTTTCTGATATTGATGCGAGAGCGTGACATTCAGCGCGTCAACAAAACCGCCCATATTCTCCTCTTCAAATTTAGCATAGGACAAGGTACGATTTTGATCAGACACGTGCCGCTTTTCATCTCCGACAGTCGTGCCATGAAAGCGCTCGCCATAGATGGTCTTGTGAACTCGCCAGCCATCATCTTGATCCACACTCTGATGCGCCAGGATGAAGCGAGTATCCTGATTAAAGCGATACTCCGCTTTTAGGTCGAAATCCAGCTCAGTGTAGCCGCTGTTTTTCACGCGTCCGCCGCCGGTCTTCAGATCACCGAAGTCCTTGTAAGTCACACCAGCCTGAATCCCGAAATTGCCGTCAATCACGGATTTACCTTCAGTCCTGAGAGTGTGTGAACTCTCAGCGGTGCTGTAGCGATAATGCAAACGCCCGCCATAGAGTTTTTCTTCAGGCAGATCAAAGGGCGAAGCGGTGAGCGCGTTCATTGTTCCGCCAATGGCGTCACTGCCATACAGCACAGAACTTGGCCCCCTGACCAGCTCGAAACTATCGATCATATAAGGATCAACCGTACCCCAGTACTGGTTGGGGCCATCTCTGAAAACGGAGTTGTTCAACCGGATGCCATCGATCAACAGGAGCGTCCGGTAGCCGGTAAAACCGCGGATATAAGGCGAGCCCTGGGCGTGCCCGGTCTTTTGAACCATGACACCCGGCACCTCGCGCAGTATCTCGGGGGTTGTGCGGGAGAGCTTGAAATCCTGAATTTGCTCCCTGGAGAAAGAGCTGGTGCTGTACGGCAGATCCAGTGTGCTTTTAGCTCGGCGGGCGGCAGTCACAATCACATCCGGCAGTTTAACTGTAGCTGCCGCCTTGCCTGTGCGGTTGGTGTCGGCGTTGCTCTCTCCGCCGCAGTTCATCACCGCACCTGCTAAAATGGCTGACAAATAAAACTTCTTTGACCGATCTTTTATGAATTGCATCGAAATAATTTTCCTTTGGGTTGCACTACTGCATTATCACTGTTGCAGTAACTTCTCAATAACCCGCTTTGGGGCAGGCTTCCGTCTTCGCGCTTCGCAGCTACGCCGGACACGGAAAGTCTGGACAACAAACCATTCAAACGTCCTGCAACCTCAAACGGTTCAAAACTATTTATACATTCATTTTTTTAGCTGTGTTTTCACTTAAGCAGTTTCATAAAACGCACATAGGCCTGATCCCAGGCAAAGGTCTCCATTGGCTCAAAAACATTGATCGGGAATGCTGATTTAATATAGGGCATGGCTTGCTGCAAGTCGGAAACTATTCCGGCGCCGATTGCCTGCACCATGATGTTACCGACTGCGGTCGCCTCTTTCGGTCCTGCCAGCACAGGCATGCCTGTTGAGTTGGCGGTGAATTGGTTCAACAGCGGATTGTTGCTGCCGCCGCCGACAATATGAACCACCTCAGTGGTGGTGCCTGTGACCGCATTGATCAGCTCATTCACATTACGATACTTCAACGCCAGGCTCTCATAAACGCAGCGCAGGGTCTCGCCACGCCCCTTCAGCGCGGGTTGCCCGCTCTCAGAGACAAAGCTGTTAATCGCCTGCTCCATGTTTGCCGGATTATAGAAGCGTTTGTCATCAGGGTCAATCAGCGCGGTGAAAGCTTTAGCTGCGGGCGTGATTGTATCAACCTCCTCCCAGCTCATGCGTTTACCGTCGGCGATCTCCCAAATCCGCAGCAGCTCCTGGATGATCCAGGTTCCCATGCAGTTGCGCAGGAAGCGGGTGTTGCCAATGCCCCCCTCATTGCTCAGCCCCTTTTCCATGGCCGCCAGCGTGGTGATCGGCTCTCTGATCAACTTGCCCACCAGCGACCAGGTGCCTGAGCTGATGATCAAAGCCGTGTCAGGATTCGCAACCGGCGCGGCCGCGAAGGCGCAGGCCGTGTCGTGCGAGCCAACCGAGATCAAATCAACCGCATTCAGAGATCGGA
>JAQUCE010000071.1 GCA_028686345.1 Kiritimatiellia bacterium | reverse complement strand
AAAGCCCTGCAGTTATGCGTTTTCTCGGTCGATTGTCAAACTCAAATAGAGGCAGTAAGCCGGCATCATGGCAGAAAATGCGCAAAGGGGTCAGTGACTTGCACCGCCGCTCGGAGGTGTCAAAAGCGGCCAACGGACGATATCTTGATAGTCTCGCATCGGTTAAAACTGGAGTCAATCTACAGGAAACTGTTGGCTCCTGCTGTAAACGAAAGACAATTGATGGTAAAAAATACAGGGCTCTTAATTTATTCAGTGGAGAAGATTTAGAAACATTGGAGTTTCTTGCTAAAGGAGAAAACGCAATAAATGGTTTCAGAAACAAAGATTTACGAAATCATCTTTACGAAGATCAAGACTGTCCGAAACTTAAAAAATCTGTATGTTTTGAACTGCGAATGCCCGCTAATCTCCACGAATGGCCAGGGGTGTTTCATCTCCGCACTTCTGAGGTAACGACTCAATAACTCGCCCTGGAGCAGCCTTCCGTCTTCGCGCTTCGCAGCTACGCCGGAGACGGAAAGGCTGAACAACAAACCTTACGTAGCAGCCGTTTGTTGTTCACACTTCCCTGTCACGGCATAGTTCCAATTGTTGGATGACTTAACCGGGCGTAGCTTTAGTTTAGCCCGCTGTGGCGCAGCAATGCGGCGGTGGAGGGTTCACGGCCCCGGAAGGCTTTGAAAGCCTCCATGGGGTGGGTTCCGCCGCCCAGCCCCAGAATGGTGCCGCGCAGGCGCAGACCAGTCTCACGGATGGCCGCTGGATCATCAAGGCCCGCCTCTTCAAAGGCGGCAAAGGCATCAGCGGAGAGTACCTCCGACCACTTGTAGCTGAAATACCCGGCAGCATAGCCGCCCCCGAAAATATGGCTGAAGGAGCACAGAAAACGATCCTCGTCCAAGAGCGGCCAAGGTGCGTATTTTTCCGCGTTCTCCAGCTTGACCGCATTAGGGTCCGCCCATTTTGGATCCGGATACTTGGCGTAGAGATCCATGTCAGTTGCCCCCAGGAAGAGCTGACGCATCATGGCTGAGGCTGAGTGATAGTTCTTGGCGCGGATGATCTTGTCAAAGAGCTGGTCAGGAATCTCGGCCGCGCTCTCAACATGCGAGCTGAGCGCTTTCACGGTTCGGCGCTCGTAGCACCAGTTCTCCATGAACTGGCTGGCAATCTCAACCGCATCCCATTCGATCCCGTTAATGCCTGATGCCTGCGGCTCATCCACGGTTGTGAGCATGTGCTGTAGGGCGTGGCCAAACTCGTGGAAGAGGGTGATCACCTCGCCAAAGCGCATGAGCGAGGGGTTGTTGTCAACAGGCACACTCTGATTGCATACCAGCACTGCCATGGGCAGCTGAATCGTGTTGTCAGCGCGTTTTTCACGTGTGCGGAATTCGTTCATCCAGGCGCCGCCGCGCTTGGTGGCAGGACGGCTGTAAGGATCAAGGTAGAAGCAGGCCATGGGCTGGCGGTTTTCATCGCTGACCCTGAAGAACCGCACATCCTTGTGCCAGAGAGGGGCTTCGCCATCTGCCAGGGTGATATGAATATTGAAGATGCGCTCCGCCAGCTTGAACATGCCGTCCAGAACCTTGGGAAAGGGGAAGTAGCGGCTCAGCTCCTCCTCGCTGTAATCAAAGAGCTGTTCCCGCTGACGCTCCGACCAGAAGGCAATGTCCCAGGGCTGGAGCGTTGCCTCTTCAAATCCATTGCTCCGCGCGAATTTGAGTAGCGCACTGCGCTCGGCAATCAGGGTTGGCCGGGCGGCCGCCGACAGCTCGTCATTAAGATCATAGACCGCCTGCACGTCTTTCGTCATTTTGACTGCCAGGCTTAGCTCAGCATGGTTCCTGTAACCGAGCATCTGCGCGGCCTTCAGGGTGTACTCCAGAATCTGGTCGATCAGCGGGTGGTTGTCCAACTTGCCAGCTGAGGCTTTGGTGACCGCCGCGCGGTAGACCTGCTCGCGCGCCGCCCGGTTGCGGCTGTGTTTCAGGAAGGGGCCGTAGACCGCGTAGTCCAGGGTGATTTTCCAGGGGCCGTCCTCGGCCGTGGCGTTGGCGTGGCCATCGTCGCGGGCCGCCTCGGCTGTGATTGATAGAAGATCGCGTGGCAACCCGGCAACCTCCGTTTTTTCCAAGAACAGCAGTGAGTAAGCTTTGGTCGCATCCAGAATGTTGTTGCTGAATTTAGTGTAGATCTGGCCCAACTCCATTTGAATCTGATTAAAGGCCTCCTGCTTCTCAGGCTCCAGAGCTACACCTGCATGTTCGGCCCCTTGGATCATCTTATTCAGAATACGGGTTTGAGCCGAGGAGAGTGAGTTGGCGGCAGTGTCGCGGATATCACAGTAGCCCTGGAACAGAGCTTTGCTCTGCCCGACGCGCAGTGAAAATTGAATGATCTCCGGCATCAGGCTCTCCTGCACACAACGCCACTCATCGTTGTTCATAACCGAGAGCATGTGGTTCAGGAGGCCCCAAGCGTCGCCGAGGTCTTTGCCTGCCTCCTCCAAGGGGATGATCAAACCCTCCCAGGTTGGGGCAAAGCCTTTGGCGAGCAGTTGATCAACGGCGGCATGCGCCTGTTTGAGCAGCACTTTCAGGGCGGTTTCAGCGTCCGCTGGTGTCATTCTATCAAATTCAGGGTGGTAGGGAATTTTGTAAAAAGGGTTGTTTTTCATGGTTTATTCCTTTGGCAGGGGCACGCCCAGTTTGGTCAGTTTGTCGGCAACCGCCGGTTGCGGGTCATTCAGGTAGCTCACCATCCAGAAGTCCAGGGCCAGCACCTCGTGGCCGAGCGTGTTAAGAACATCGCCGGTGTGGTCCAGAATGACTGGCTCCTGGTTTTCGATGGCGCAGGCTTTGAGCAGAAGCTGCAACGCCTCAAAGTTCCGCTCCATTTTGTGTAGCACCCATCCCTTGGTGTCAAGAAAGGCGGCGTTGTCAGGGCTCTGTCGTAGAGCGGCATTGATAAATTTCAGCGCCTGTTCAAGGTTGACACCGCGCTCAGACCAGAGGTAAGCTGCGAAATTCAGGATCTCCGGATCATCCGGGAAGGCGCAGAGCGCATCGGCGAAAAGCTGGTCAATCTGCTCATACGCTTTAAGCAGTTCACAGGTTGAGCCCAGCAGCAGATAAAAGTGGCGGTCGGCGAAGTATCCTTCCCGCATTCTGCGTTGATAGTACTGTGTCAAGACGGGCGCGGCTTTTTCGGGTTGCTCCAGTGCAAGGTAGGCGTATCCTAGAATCAGCTCCAGCGGCGGTTGCGTGTCGCGCGCCCCGGCTGCGCACTGCCCCTCAAGTTTGCGCAGCAATTTTGGTTGCGCGGCAAAGATCACCCCGAGATGATTTAATGCAATATAGTTTTGGGGATTTAAACGGTAGGAGGCCTTGAAGCTTTGTACCGCGTTGTTGGTTTGGGCAGCCTCCAGCTGGCAGTAGCCTTCCACCATCATCACATCGGATTGCTCCTCGTTGCTGGCTGCAAACTCACGGGCGATAGCACAGCATTTCACCGCCTGTTCAGGGACTTTGCTGTTGGAGCAGAGCGCCAGCGCGGTTTCAAGCGAGAACCTCAGGGCCGCGCCGCTGTCGATCTTGGCGGTGAACCTGCGCATTGTCGCAAGCGCGTCGCGCTCCGCGCCGCTCGCAAAGGAGTACTGGATGGCAGCCTGCGCAACCGGTTGATTGGTGGGATCATGGATCAGAATCTGCTGGCAGAAGCGAGCGGCCACAGCAGGCTTTTTCAGGTGATCTGCCAGTTGAACCGCATAGGCGCGAAGCTCCGTGTTCTCCGGAAAGTTATCCAGGTATCGAACCAGTGCCCTCAAACTCTCCGCATGGCGTTGCTGCTGGGTCAGAGTGTTGGCCAGTGCTGCGAGGGCACTCTGGTTATATGGATTTAACTCAAGCGCCTTGGTGTAGGCCTCGGCCGCCATCTCAGGGGCGGTGTTGGTGGCGCTTTCATAGAGCAGCCCCTGCATATATAGCGCCATTGAACCCGCTTCAAGCGTTTCACGCGCTGGCAGAGTGGTGATCTCAGTTGAAGGGTCAACCGCGCTTTGCGAGGCGCACCCGTTGACGAGCACGATGGCGCACACCCCTAAAAAAAAAGAGAGCATGAACGGCGCAAAGATCGGCCGTAAGGTTAAACCTGATCTGTTCGCATTCATTATCTCTCCTAAAGCAGCGGGCTTCTAATCAGAAACATGAAAATGTTTTCCGCAGGCAGGATGCTTGCACTACTCCACTATCACTTTTACGGTAACGTGCTCTTTGGTTTCAGGACGGTTATTGAGCAGTTACCTTTGGACACGACAATGAGCAAGCTGGCAAATATCTGCCAGCCTTGTCACATTGCACCATGCCCTATATGGATGCCAGTCTGTGCTGGCACGCATCTAGTTGACGCGCTTATTTATTCTTATGACGATTAGCCTTCAGACGCTTGCGGTATTTATGTTTGGACATCTTGGCACGGCGCTTTTTCTTAACAGAACCCACGTTTTTTCTCCTCGAATTGAGTTGCTGCCCGCCTGTGCTTTTGCACGTTGCAAGGCAGTTTGTTTGTTTTAAAAGATGACTTTGTTGAGCGGAATCTCGATAATACCCGTAGCGCCTGCTGCACGCAGGGGCGGCACTATATCGCGCACGATCTTCTCCTCAACAACTGATTCGATCGCGAACCAGGTGTCATCATTAAGCTGGTTGATTGTCGGCGCGTGCAGTGATGGAATAAGCGCACTCACTGCCTTTAGGTTTTCCGCGGCGACATTGAGTTTTAGCAGGACTCTTGATTCAGCGGCCAAAGCACCCTGCAGCAGCATTGAAAACTGCTCAATCTTGGCGTGTTTCACTGGATCACTCCACGCTTTTTTATTGGCAATCAAACGGGTGGTGGAGGTCAGAATGGTCTCGACAATTCTGAGGTTGTTGGCGCGCAGGGAGGAGCCGGTCTCGGTCAGCTCGACAATCGCATCCACCAGCTCGGGGGCCTTTACCTCGGTTGCGCCCCAGGAAAATTCGACCTCAGCGGTCACATTGTGCTGATCAAGATAACGCTTGGTCAGACCCACCGCCTCGGTGGCGATGCGTTTGCCTTCCAGGTCTTTCACGGATTTGACCGGGGAGTCGTTCGGCACTGCCAAGACCCAGCGCACCGGGTTGGAGGTGGCTTTAGAGTAGCACATCTCACAAACTTCGATCACATCCGAGTTGTTTTCATAGATCCAGTCATAACCGGTGATCCCGGCATCCAGCAACCCCAGCTCCACATAGCGGGAGATCTCCTGCGGACGAATCAGACGGCATGTCAGCTCCGGGTCGTCCACGCGCGGCACGTATGAACGTGAGCTGGCACGTACATTAAAGCCCGCTTTTTTCATTATATTAAAGGTAGCCTCCTGGAGACTGCCCTTTGGTAAACCCAAAATTAACGCCATGCCTTTAACCTTCGTATGCTGTCAGGAATCTTACTTTGATTGATAAAGATTTATTAAGTTATCATTTTAACGGCGCTTTTGCAAGCGCGAGCATCGGTTTTATCAATTTTTTTTAAAGTAGCACAGGCTCCCGCCTGTGTTGGCCACAGGCTGACAGCCCAAACACTCTTGCCGCTTGCGCCGCCAAGCCCACTTCGTTATACTTTAAGCCAAATAAAATGATAGGATCAATTATGAAAATCTTCACACTGGCGGCGGTTGCTTGGGCGGTATCGCTCTCAGGCGCCCAGCTGCCGGCACCGGGCTCACCTGGCTTGCCAATTCCATTTGCTCAAGCCGCAGGGCAGGCTGGCACCACCGCTATTCACATGAACTCACCGCGCTTTGTCGGCTGGGCTGATGGTTATAGGGATCTCTCATATGGTGCCGCTGTGGCCGATAACTGGAAAACCCCGGCCAAGGCGTTGGGCAAAGCCAAGGGAACAACCACCGATATTGTCTGCCTCGGCAGCGGCGGGCGCATTACGCTCACCTTTTCAACCCCGATTGCCAATGGAGCTGGCTTTGATTTCGCTGTTTTCGAAAACGCTTTTGACGACAACTTTCTGGAGCTGGCCTGGGTGGAGGTCTCCTCGGATGGCATTCATTTCTGCCGTTTCCCCAACTATTACGTCGGCAAACTTCCGGTTGGCGCTGGCAGTGGCCATAATCCGGAAGATATCTACGGCCTTGCATCAAAGTACCGCCAGGGTTATGGCACCCCGTTTGATCTGCAGGAGCTGCAAGACGCTTACGATACCATCCGCAGTAAAAAAGCTGGTTTTCTCAGCGCGGCATATCAAAAATCCATCACCGATAATTTCCCTCATCTTGACCTGGACAATATCAGTTATGTGAAAATTATCGATATTGTAGGTGATGGCAGTGCCGTGGATGCAACGGGACTAAGGAAGATTTATGACCCATACCCCACCACTGGCAGCGCCGGGTTTGACCTGGATGCAATCGGGGTTATCAATCAGCGCCAGACTCCTAATCTCCTGCCGCAGCAGATCACCTTTACTCCGCCCCCGCACCAACTGCTCGCCGCCGGCTCTCTCAACCTGAGTGCCACCAGCAGCAGCGGACTGCCGGTCGTGTTTGCGGTCACAGAGGGGCCGGCCATACTTGCGGGCACCACCCTCAATTTCACAGGCAGCGGAACAGTGATTGTGACCGCATCCCAGCCCGGTGACGCGAGCTACGCCCCGGCCGCCAATGTTGTACACTCAATTGTAATTGCGGAGCACACGCAGCATATCTATCTGGCACCTGTCCCTAATTTGATGGCAAGCTCGACCTTCCAGCTGTATGCTGCCAGTAGCTGTGGGCTACCTGTGGGTGTCGAGGTTTTTGATGGGGCCGCTGATGACAGAACTGACAGCTCCAACCGATTGACAACCGGGCGGCTTGGTTTTGATCGCTCCGGTGTTAAGATAGTCACACTGCGGGCCTTTCAAAATGGTGACGCAATAACAGCGCCCGCTGCAGATGTGTTTATGCAGGTCAAGGTTATCAATTCACGCTCAGCAGATGCGCCTCAGAGTTTTGCTGACTGGTGCGCTGTTCATAAGATTGCGGCCAATCGCACGTCGGATGACGATGGCGATGGCTTCAATAACTTTGACGAGTTCATGGCTGGCACCAGCCCTGTACGCCGGGAGGATAAACCGGATGTTGTTTTCACTGTGGAAGGGAGTGCGCCGGAGCAGCGGCGTGCGCTCGTCAAGCTTCGCGTCCGCCGCCGGGCCACCGCCACGCTGAAATTTCAGCACTGCGAGAGTCTGAATCAGGGGTGGCATGAGGTTATACCAAAGATAAAGTCTCTGACCTATGCAGAGGAATCAGACACAGAGTACGTTGAACTGGAGTTGGAGCTGCCCGCCGATGCACCCGCTGGTTTTTATCGGGCGCGATACGTGGAGTGAGTTTCACTGTCGCTAACTTTGTCAGAGGAATTGCGCGAAGACGCGAGTGAAGAGGTCACGCCTTTTGTGCGGAGCAATGTAGCTCCGATTTCCAATCGGACTGTCCGGTTGGAAGCCGGAGCTGCTTGATGTCAGCCGCGCCTTTAGTTGACGATAGCGGCGACGATGCTGGTGGACGATTTTCAAGAGCGGAGTTTTTAATCGTTATCCGCTATCGTCGCACAGCATCGTCTACCGATGTCGCTTTACTGGCAGCATATGTCGCTGGTAGAGCGACTACTACACATGCGCTGCACCCCTGAGTGCAAGGGTTGTCGTTCGGTGCAGTAGCCGCTCTGCGAGCGGCATACTGCAGCAGGCTCATGAAAGGCGCGCCCCGGCAGCAATTCTAATTATGGCCGAAGACACGCTAAAGCGTGAACTACATACACCGGAAACCGTATGTAGTTCACGCTTTAGCGTGTTTTCTGAACAGGTGCGCGGTCATAATTAGAATAGCTGGTGCCCCGGGGTGTAGGGTTGCTTCCAGCATGTCCGCCGTAGCCTTGGCGAAGGAGGATGAAGTAATTAGCGTATGCCGGGCGATTGTTCGTCAAAGGCGCGCCATGGGATTTCATAATCTTTGTTTGGCTCATCCGTCGTCGTCCCGCAACCCGGCTTCGCCCGCAAAACGGGCTACGCCGCGGCATGGCGGAACTATGCCGGACAAGGGCCGCCAACCCTACAGTTTCAACTTGGATGAAGCTCGCAAGTCGCGCGTCGGGCGCGGAGGTCGGCTGCGACTATAATTTCCGTCCACCGCATAGCGACTGACCTCCTTGCTCCGCAAGTGCGCATCACCGGACATATGGGTCAAACGGTTGCACCTTAAAATTTTGCCACAGAGACACTGAGGAGCACCGAGGCACGATAGGTTATTTTTCTGCCCTGAAAAAGCGCAGCGCACTCATATCATTTTGCTGTGTTAACTTTCGCTGATTAACTCTATAATGTGCGTCAAATGAGTGAAGCAAAAAATATAAAATCAAGAGTGGTGGCAATTGTCGGGCGTCCGAATGTTGGTAAGTCGGCGATTTTCAACCGGATTGCGGGCAAGCGGATTGCCATTGTGCATGATGAGAGCGGCGTGACACGCGACCGCCTGATGCAGGAGGTCAGCTGGAGCGATCAGCGGTTTTCCCTGATTGACACCGGCGGCGTGGCAATGCTCGATGGCGAGAGCCAGCGGGATAAGATTGAAGCTGGTATCCGTACGCAGGTCGATATTGCGCTGGGTGACGCCGCGGCTGTGATTCTAGTGGTGGATGTGCAGCAGGGGGTGCACGCGCTGGATCAGGAGGTGGCTGGCATTGTCCGCAAGCGCGGGATTCCCTGTGTAGTGGCGGTCAACAAATGCGATCTGCCTGAGCGCGATGAAGGCGCTGAGGAGTTCGCCAGATTAGGGTTCACCTACTTTCCGGTGGCAGCCCAGCACAACCGCGGCATGGGTGAGCTGATGGGCGAGATCATGCCGCTGCTGCCGCAGGTTGAGAATGAGACCGAGAAGATCCCTCTGAAGGTTGCGGTGGTCGGACGCCCCAATGCCGGCAAATCCTCTTACATCAACCGTCTGCTGCGCAACCAGCGCGTGATTGTCTCCGATGTCGCGGGCACCACCCGGGATTCGATTGAGGTGCCCTTCACGATTGGCAAAGGGGCGCAAGCGCGTCATTACACCTTTATTGACACAGCTGGAATGCGCAATCGTCATAAGGTCGAGAGCTCGGTTGAGCGGTTCAGCCTTTTCAGGGCTGAGAAGAGTGTTGAGGAGGCGGATGTGGTGGTACTGGTGATGGATCCTGATTTTGGGCCGACGGGGCGTGACAAGCATATTGCCTCGCTGATTCAGAAGCATGAAAAGGGCTGCGTAATCATCATGAACAAATGGGATCTGGCCCTGGAAAAGGGGATCACTCAGACCCAGGCTGAGCCGGCGATTCGTCAAATGATGAGCTTCATGGACCACTGTCCGATTGTGTTCACCTCTACAGTCAGCGGTCTGAATGTGCGCAAGAGCATCGAGGTGATTGACATTGTCTCCGCCAATATCCGGGTTGAGCTGCCGACCGGCATGCTCAACCGCACAATCAAAGAGGCGATGGCGCGTGTGAGCGCCCCTCGCCGCGGCGGCAAAGGGCTGAAGGTTTACTACGCGGTGCAGGTGGGCAAAGCGCCGATCAGGATTCGTCTCTTTGTTAACAACAAAAAGCTGATGCCCAAGCAGTACCAGGATTTTTTGATTCGCTCACTGCGTGAACGTTTTGGTCTGGAAGGGGCGCCGGTTATCCTGCTGCTCAAAGAGCGTGACCGTCCTGACTTGCACGAGCGTCTGCGCAACAAAGCTGCTCAGGCGCAAATCGACGCTAACAGCGAGATCCCGCCAGAGTATCTGGATGACGAAGATTGATGCGAGGCGCAGATTTCTCAAGGTTTGTGCCAGCTAATCTCCGCGAAAGGATTTGCCTTTGACAAAGTGCGGATGAAGGAGGTCAGTCGCTATGCGGTGGACGGAAATTATAGTCGCAGCCGACCTCCGCGCCCGACGCGCGACTTGCGAGCTTCATCCAAGTTGAAACTGTAGGGTTGGCGGCCCTTGTCCGGCATAGTTCCGCCATGCCGCGGCGTAGCCCGTTTTGCGGGCGAAGCCGGGTTGCGGGACGACGACGGATGAGCCAAACAAAGATTATGAAATCCCATGGCGCGCCTTTGACGAACAACCGCCCGGCATACGCTGATTGCTTCTGAGAAGCAACCCTACACCCCGGGGTGCCAGCAATTCTAATTATGACCGCGCACCTGTTCAGAAAACACGTTAAAGCGTGAACTACATACGGTTTCCGGGGTATGTAGTTCACGCTTCAGCGCGCTCTGTGCTTTAGAACTTCTGGTGAAAGGTGCGGTTGATCACATCCAGCTGTTGTTCGCGGGTCAGTTTGATGAAGTTAACCGCATAGCCTGAGACCCGGATGGTCAGCTGCGGATATTGCTCCGGGTGCTCCATGGCATCCAGCAGCATATCGCGTTTGAGCACATTCACATTCATGTGATGGCCTTTGTCCGTGAAGTAGCTGTCCAGTAAGGACACGAGGTTTTCCTGACGGTCTTTGGCTTCGCGCCCCAGTGCCTCCGGAACAATCGAGAAGGTGAATGAGATGCCGTCCTGACTGTACTCATAGGGAAGCCGCGCGACCGACTTCATGGCGGCAATGCAGCCGTGCGAGTCGCGTCCGTGCATTGGGTTGGCACCCGGCGCAAAGGGCTCGCCTTTTTTACGTCCGTCGGGGGTGGGGCCGGTGACCTTGCCGTAAACCACGTTGGAGGTGATGGTCAGGATGGAGAGCGTCGCAACTGCCTGGCGATAGGTGCGGTGGCGGGAGAGCCGGCGCATGAAGGAGTTGACAATCTCAACTGCCATCTGATCCACCCGCGCGTCGTTGTTGCCGAACTTGGGGTAGTCGCCCTCAATCTCAAAGTCGATGGCCAGCCCCTGCGCATTGCGGATCGGCTTGACCTTGGCGTATTTAATGGCGGCAAAGCTGTCGGCCACCACTGATAAGCCCGCGATTCCGCAGGCTGCAGTGCGCATCACATCCTCATCGTGCAACGCCATCTGTATGCGTTCATAGCAGTACTTATCGTGCATGTAGTGGATGACATTCAGGGTGTTGATATAGAGGCGCGAGAGCCAGCGGCAGATCTGATCGAACTTGCGGCAGATCTCATCATAGTCAAGGTACTCGGATGTGACCGGCGCCATCTCCGGGCCGACCTGATCGCCGGTGATCTCGTCCCTGCCGCCGTTAATGCAGTAGAGCAGAGCTTTGGCGAGGTTGGCGCGCGCACCGAAGAACTGCATCTGCTTGCCGATCCGCATGGCTGAGACACAGCAGGCAATGCCGTAGTCATCGCCGAACTTCTCGCGCATCAGTTCATCGTTCTCGTATTGAATGGATGAGGTTTTAATGGAGAGCCGGGCGCAGAACTGCTTAAAATTATCAGGTAGGCGCGGGCTCCACAGCACGGTCATGTTGGGCTCAGGGGCTGCTCCCAGGTTGGTCAGCGTGTGCAGGAAGCGGTAGCTCATCTTTGTGACCATGTGCCGTCCGTCCACGCTGACACCGCCCAGGGCCTCGGTGATCCAGGTTGGGTCGCCCGAAAAAAGTGCGTCATAGGCCGGGGTGCGCAGGAAGCGCACGATGCGCAGTTTGATCACAAAGTGGTCGACCAGCTCCTGAATCTGCGCCTCTGTGAAGCGGCCGTCAGCCAGATCTTTTTCAGCGTAGATGTCAAGGAAGGTGGAGATCCGTCCAATTGACATGGCCGCGCCGTTCTGCTCTTTGACTGCTGCCAGATAGGCGAAGTACAGCCATTGCAGCGCTTCGCGGGTGTCCTGCGCCGGCCCGGAGATATCATAGCCGTAGGTGGCAGCCATCTCCCTGAGTTCAATCAGGGCGCGTTTCTGCTCGGAGATCTCCTCGCGCAGCTGGATCGCCTCCAGGTCCATGGCATCAAATACATGACAGGCCTTGGCAGACTCTTTTTGAGCGATCAGAGGGTCGAGGCCGTAGAGCGGCACCCGGCGGTAGTCGCCGATAATACGCCCGCGGCCGTAGGCATCCGGCAGGCCGGTGATGATACCGTTGCGGCGGGCCAGCTTCATCTCATCAGAGTAGGCATCGAAAACGCCGTCGTTATGTGTTTTGCGGTATTTAAAGAGCTCTTCCACGCTCTCCGGGAGCTTGCGGCCATAGGCTTTGAGCGAGTTGCGCACAGTGCGTATGCCGCCAAAGGGCATGATGGCGCGTTTGAGGGGGTGGTCGGTTTGGATACCGACAATCTGCTCCAGCTCTTTGTCGATATAGCCTGGTTCAAAGGCGCAGATTGTGGAGATGGTCTTCTCGTCAATATCATGGACACCGCCGCGGCTGCGCTCTTCGGCCAGCAGGGCCGCGGTTTTTTTCCATAACTTTTCAGTGCGTTCAGAGGCGGGCATCAGAAAAGAGTCATCCCCGTCATAGGGAGTGTAGTTTTCAATGATGTAATCGCGCACATTTATGTTTAGCTGTGAGCTGTTGTTTAAAAGAGGCATATGTTTTCTCCGGTTGAAGGGGGGGGTGAAGGGGTCAGGGGTCAGGGGTCAGGGTGCGCTGCAAAAGTTGATAGGATAACAAAAAGCTCGGCAGTATAGAAGCCGGAAGTCGCCAAGTCGCCAAGTCGTGAAGTCGCCAAGTCGTGAAGTCGCCAAGTCGATCCCTTTCGCCAGCCGATACCGATGCCGACCCCGACCCCGAGTTACAGGCAAGCATGGACTGCAAGCAGAGCTGCCGCAGTTTACTGACCTTGATGATCTTTCATTTGACTCCAGCCTCGTGAAAGGCGCGCCCCGGGGTGTAGTAGCCGCTCTGCGAGCGGCATACTGCAGCAGGCATGTGAAAGGCGCGCCCCGGGGTGTAGAGTTGCTTCTCAGAAGCAATCAGCGTATGCCAGGTGGTTGTCCGCCAAAGGCGCACCATGGGGTTTCATTATCTTTGTTTGGCTCATCCGTCGTCGTCCCGCAACCCGGCTTCGCCCGCAAAACGGGCTACGCCGCGGCATGGCGGAGCTATGCCGGACAAGGGCCGCCAACCCTACACATTTCAACCTTAGTGAAACCTGGATGCCGCACGAAAGGCGCGAAGCAAGGAAGTCGTCCCGCTATGCGGGCGACTGCAGTCGGCACGCGAACGACCTCCCGGCTACAAAACAATCCAGCCCTGTATTGCAGGTCTTCCTGTGATAAGGGTATTTCAAGCGATAAGCGACCCCGCGAAGCGGGGATGAAATACCCTTATCCTTTCGTGCTTTTCGTGGTTAAAATTGAGGGTAGCAAATCAGCCACGCACTCTAGTCAGCCGCATAGCGACTGACCTCCTCCCGCGTTTACTCTCCTCCGCAAGGCGCGAAGAAAAGAAGTAATTGTTCTTTCCAAAAGTTGTCTGTCGGGCTTCTTGCGGCTTGTTTTGCAGTCATCCACCGCATAGCGGCGGATATACTTTGCAATCATCCACCGCATAGCGGCGGATATACTGTGTTGCTTTCAGTATGTCCGCCGCTATGCGGTGGACGGAAGTTTTTCGCCTCTAATATCTTTCACCTCAAAAACAACGTAGCGCATTCATGCCACTCCGACAAAGTTAACGACAAAGTTAACGCTTGCGCCGGGGGTCGTTCGGACGGCGCGGTCACGGTTCGTACCCTGCCGCTGCGGCCGCCGATGCTGCGCAACGATGTTGACCGACGATTGAATCATGCGGGGGCTCGTCCACCGACATTGTCGCCGCCGTCGTCAGCCGAAGGCGCGTCTGACCGCAGTAGCTCGGGTTTCCAACCGGACATGTCCGATTGGAAATCAAAGTTACGTTGCTCCCGCACAAAAGGCTCCATCTTTTTAACTTGCGCATTCGCGCACTAACGCACTCGCGCACTTTAACACTCCGCGCCGAGCGCGGATCTAGGCCCTACCCCTCTTTAATCTCAGGCGAGGGCTGCTTGTTATAGACCTTGGCTCCAGCGGGCACGGAGTGGATCAGCCAGACATTACCGCCGATCACCGCGCCTTTGCCGATCACAGTGTTGCCGCCGAGGATCGTTGCACCAGCATAGATGATCACGTCGTCCTCAACATCAGGGTGGCGTTTGTTGCCTTTGATCAAACGGCCCTCCTCATCCTTATCAAAGCTCAACGCGCCCAGGGTGACACCCTGGTAGAGTTTGACATGGCGCCCGATATTGCATGTTTCTCCGATGACAACGCCGGTTCCGTGGTCGATAAAGAACCCAGGGCCGATGTTCGCGCCGGGATGGATATCAATGCCGGTCTTGGAGTGGGCGTGCTCACTCATCACACGCGGGATGAGGGGCACTTTACTGCGGTAAAGCGAGTGGGCGATACGGTGGGTGGTCACGGCCAGGATGCCGGGATAGCTCATCACAACCTCCATATGCGAGTGTGCGGCTGGGTCCCCCTCATAGGCTGCCTGGATATCTTCCTGCAGCATCCGGCGGATGCCGGGCAGCTCTTTCATCAGGGTGGCAACCGCGTTTTCCGCATCAATCCGGCATTGCTCGCAATCGTCGCACTTGTTTTTCCTGCAGATATAGTTGAAGGCGCGGTAGACCTGGTCATAGAGATCATTCAGAACCTCCCGCAGCAGATCTTCAATATGCTGGCGACAGTCGCCGCACGCGATCGGAGCTGCTGAATGGCAGCCAGGGTACATGATCGCGACGAATTTCTTCAACAGCTGGATAATAGCGGTTGTGCCGGGAAGATTGACATCCCGCGTTGTGTTGGCCGGCGTTATGCCGTTGCAAGGGCCGAGAGCCTCGACGATCGCGGTAATTTCCTCTGTGCTCCATTTTCTCATTTGTTGGCACCTTACGTGATTATTTCTTGTGTGTGTTTTTGGTAACTGCTCAGCTGGATTCCACCCTTCGAGTCAGGGGCTTAAAAGCCATTAAACTTACCATTTGCCTGCCTAACAGGCAAGCCAGATGTGAAGTGCCGGAAGCGCCGGCAAACGTGGAATTAATTGTTCTTTTCAAAAAGTTGTCTATTGCAGCTTTTGCGAAGCCTGAAGACGGATGAGCCAAACAGAGATCATGCACTTTGACTCCGAAAGGTTAATAGTTGGCGGTTGTTTTAAACACCATCTTAAATGTTCTCAGTCAATGATTTAGGGAGGCTGCCATCAGAACTTCTTGTTTTTTGCGACAGGAGTTGCGAGAATAGTCGCCTAAGAATAATTCGCCGCCGCCGGATTATATTATTCCGCCCCGCGGAATAGCAATAGCGAGCGCTGATTTATCAATCGCCGGATTCGGGTAAGTTGCGGGGGAAGAGGGTGATCAACATCTCCTGATTTCTAATCGACGCCTGTGTTCGGCTGACCGCTATATTTGTGCAGGTAATCAGGAGAACCCCGAAGGGGTGTATTCACCTTAGCCCGGGGCAGGCGAAGCAAAGCCCCGGGAGATAAGAGGTTGGATTTGCGGCCTGAAAGGCCACCTCAAAATCGCGGTTGAGGTGCCCTTTCAGGACAGATAAATGCGGGGTTCGGATAGTCGGGGCGTTGTTCCGGGCTATTGTGAATCCGGCCCGTTGGGCCGGCAATGCGAACAATCATAATCAACCAGCGGTGATCAGAGATGGGCGAAAGAGACAATGATTGACACTATGGCCAACAGGAGGAATAAATTATGTTAAAAATACTGGTCGCAACCCGCAACCAACACAAGCTCGCGGAGATTCGGGAGATCTTTCAGATCGCGAACCTGCAGCTGGTGGCAGCGGATGAGATTGCAGGCCTGCCCGAAGATGTTGTGGAGGATGCGGCGACATTTGAGGGCAATGCCCTGAAAAAGGCGCGTGAGCTCTGCCAGGCCTCCGGGCTGTTAACCATGGCCGATGACTCAGGTCTTGAGGTGGATGCCCTGGGGCTGGCTCCAGGGGTTTGCTCCGCGCGCTACGCTGGCGAGGGGTGTGACCACGCTGCCAACAATGCCAAGCTGCTGCGCGAGCTGGAGGGGGTTGCTAATCGCCGGGCCCGCTTCCGCTGCGTGATTGCGCTCTGCGCCCCGGATGGACGCGAATGGACGCTCGATGGCTCTTGTGAAGGCACGATTCTGCACCAGCCGCGCGGGGGAGGGGGCTTTGGTTACGACCCCCTTTTCGCGCCTGAGGGCTACCCTCAAAGCTTTGCTGAACTGGACGCTGCCGTGAAAAACAGCATGTCGCACCGGGGGATTGCGCTGAGAAAAGCGGCACTCCAGTGGGCCGCGATTTTTAAAGATTACGGGGTGTAAAAAAAGTATTGACGGGTGAAGCTTTTAGATATACAGTTAACTTAGTTTTACAATTAAAAGGAATTTTAGTTTTACAGTAATCAAAATAAAGAAGGCTTTTATGATTTATACAACACGACCGCCTGTTAAGGTTGGCATTGCAGGTCTGGGACGTGCCGGGCTTGAAAAGCATTACGCAGCACTAGTCAAAATCCCAGAGCTGTTTAAGATTGTCGCAGTTTGCGACCCGTTGAAAGATCGGCGTGATATTGTGCGCGAAACACACCCCGAGTGCCGCTCTTATCGCAGGTACGAAGATCTGGTTGCTGACCCTGATGTTGAACTGATTGACATTGCGACCCGCTCCGATGAACACTGTGAACACACTATTCAGGCCTTGAAAGCCAATAAATGGGTGCACCTCGAACGCCCCATGTGTTCCGACTATGAAGAGGCGATGGTTCTGCGCGCCGTTGCCTTGAAAGCTGGTAACCGTTTGCTTGTCAGGCAGAGTTACCGCTATGAGCCGGCCTTCATAAAGGTCAAGGAGATCATTGAATCAGGGGTTCTGGGCAATGTTTACAGCATTATTATGCGCCGTGGCACCTATAACCGCCTTGATGACTGGCAGGCAGTCAAGCGTTGCTCGGGCGGGGCGTTGCTTTCAAAGGGCACCGCATTTCTTGATCAAGCGCTGCTGTTGCTGAAAAGCCCGCCGGTCAAGATGTGGGCTGACCTGAAACGTGTCGCCGCAGTTGGTGATGCTGAAGATTACATGCACGTGCTGATGCGCAACCAGGTGGGGCTGACAGTGGATATAAAATACTCCGGTGGGCGCGTCAGCGATGACCCGCTTTTCAGAGTCTGCGGCAGCAAGGGGGAGTTCACGCTGTATGAGGGTCAGCCAGAGGCACACCTGAAATATATCAATCCCAAACAGGATTTGCCCCGGCGCCGGGCCTCGGTCAGGACACCGCCTCTGAGCAGTACAATTGAGCCAGAGGTGATCGATTGGGTGGAGCAGAGGATTCCAGCCGCGACCGAGGCTGAGAGTGGAATGGATTTGATCTGGGTGCATGTTTTCAACGCAATCCGTGAGAACATCAATTATCCAATCACGCTGGACAGTGCCATTGAGGTGATGCGCCTGCTCGCATTGCTCAAGAAAGAGAGCGCCTTTGCTTAATGCCGCTCCACCAGAGCGCGGGGCAGGGAAGTCGTCCGCTATGCGGGCGACACGGGTGTCAGGCGAATGAACAGGTCACGCACCCTGGTCAGCCGCATAGCGACTGACCTCCTCCCGCGCTTTGCCAAAGACAAATGACGATAAATATTAAATCAACCACGCTGCAACATATTTTTCTACCCCTCTATTTTTCTACCCCAAAAAGCAACGCAGCAATGTTTCCTTTCCCCCACATTTTTAACCACGAAAAGCACGAAAAGCACGAAAAGCACGAAAGGGGGTGCGTAGCTGATCTGAAACCACAAAGAGTACAAAGAACACAAAGAGCCGAGCTGGAGCTCAGTGTTCCCAGGGTTTCCCGCGTTTCTTGCCCTGTGTTATAGGTAGTTCTGTGATAAGGGTATTTCAAGCGATCAGCGACCCTGCGAAGCAGGGATGAAATACCCTTATCCTTTCGCGTAGATTCGCGGGCAAAAAGCAACGCAGCAACCTTTATGCTCCTTGTGCTCCTTGTGGTTTCAAAAATTAAAGTGCAACTGTTTTGACTCCCTATGTCCAGTGCTCTTTGTTCCATCAAACGCGCAGCGTTTGTTACTAAAGCAGCGGGCTCTTAATCACAAACTTCTGAATGAAAGCGACGACCTCCCACACATCACACAAACTTTTTTGGTTGCGACGACGAGCTGTCTTAGCATTTATGCGAAATACGGCATATATTATTAGTTTTCTATCTGATTTTTAGCAATATTGCGGTGCTGGATGCTGATATTTATTCGCAGAAACGCTTGTATAATTTGTCAATATTGATATTTTTGAAAATGAAAAAAACATTATTTGACTAGTGTTAGGTAAAGCCTAATGTTTCTGAGAGCGGTAAAAAACCACAAATAAACACGTATTTTATGCTGAAAACACCGTAAAAACCATAAATTAAAAAAAAGTTACTGAATTCGTTTGACTTTTTTGCACAACTGGCGTTAAATAAATGGTGTTTAAGAAGTAGTAGTGCTATACTCGATAAAATTGTATTTGACCTACCTTTTGATAAATAGATAGTTGTGAGAAACAAGAGTGTGCTGTTACGCTCTTAAAAAGGATCAATGTTATGAACTCCATGAAGAAGTTGTTTGTTTTGTTCAGTACAGTTCTATTTGGCTTTGCCATGCAGGCTGCGGAAATCAAGGTAGGTGCGGGGGAGACTTACACCACCATCCAGGCTGCGATTAACGCAGCCACTGCAGGCGACACGATCATTGTAGCAGCTGGGACCTACACTGAGAGCGTCTATGTGGGCAAGAGCCTTGAAATCATCGGTGCCGGCGCGGCTGCCACGATTGTCGACGGCAATGCGGCTGATAGCGTTCTCTCGGTGATTGGCGATATTGATGTGGCGGTTAGCGGGCTTACACTAAAAAACGGCTCGGCCGAATGGGGTGGTGGCGTGTATGCTTCGATCATCGTTGATATTCTGACGTTGTCCCTGACGGACTGCGTTATCAAGAACAATAAGGCAACGGTTTATGGCGGCGGCGGGCTTGCCGCCGTGGGTGGAGCTGAGGCTATCACAATGACGGGTTGCACATTGAGCGGGAACTCGGCAGCGCAGTTCAATGGCGGTGGTGTGTACATGAACTCTGGCATACTTAAAATGGAGAACTGCACTGTTAGCGACAACATGGCCAAGAACGGCGGCGGTTTCCAACTTTTGGGAACAGAGGTTGCGCTGGATCACTTGACCGTGGTCGGGAACCAGGCCGTGGGGGTAGCAACATCAAAAGGCGGCGGGCTTTCGCTTTTGGCTGTTTCCGGCACGGTCAATAACAGCATTATCTGCGGTAACACGGATCAGTCCGCTGGCACAACCACCGATAACATCAACGGTGTCCTTCCCGGTGGTTCCAACAATCTAGTCGATCAGGATGCCAAACTCGGCCCCCTCGCCGACAACGGCGGGCCAACGCCCACGCACAAGCTGCTGGTCGACAGCCCGGCCATAAACGCTGGTGCTGTCAGCACCGCAGGATTTGACCAGCGCGGCGTGCCACGGCCTCAAGGTGGGGCAGCTGATATAGGTGCTTTTGAAACGATTGCTGATGTTTATGTTGATCAGGCGTACTCAGCAGGTTCATGCGTCGGCCATCTCTGGGGCTACGATGCGTTCGCAACCATTCAGGGCGCGGTGAATGGGGTGAGCGCAGGTGTCACGATCAATGTCGCCGCTGGAACCTACAACGAGAATGTCAATCTGAACAAAGCGGTCACACTTGTCTCTCTGGCAGGAAAAGACAGCACCATCATCACCGGCTCGTCGGCACAGTCAACAGCGGCGGGTGGCAGCAACACAGGCACACTCTGTGTTTCGAGCCCGGATGTTAAGATTGGCACCACTGCTGATAATGGCTTCACGATCAATGGTTATGATACAACGTATCCAGCTGTTGAACACGCTGCAATTTATCTCCAGCCAGGCGCATCAAGCGGTTGCACGGTTATCGGCAATAATATCGTGGCCAATGGCGAAGCTGGCCTTCTGGGTCAATACGGAACGCCTGCCAATGGAATTGAGGTTGCTTTTAATGTCTTTTCAGGCAAAACATATGTCGGTGAGACGGTTGGCGGTAACTCCTCGGTTCAAAACACAACCCACAATGTTCCCCGCTCAATGGTTTTCTTTGGCGGGAATACATCCGGTATCTATTTTCATGACAATGTGGTCGGTGGCAGTGTCGGTGCCATCATCGAAGGTACAAGCACGTGGTATGAAAATACCGGTGCCACGATTGACTGCGGCGCAGCAACGAATCTTGCGTCCGGCGCTCGTATTGAAAACAATACTTTCACAACACCCTCCTGGGCCGGATTACGCGCCCGTGGTTCCTATTCCACAATTTCCGGCAACACCTTTGATATGACGGTCAGCGGGACTGATCGCTTTGTCGGTGTTGCATTTGGCGCGACGGCTAACGATGTTTACACGGATAATACATTTGCTGTCGGTCCTGGTTTGGATGCTATTGCCTGTTCCGGTCTGCCTGGAGCAACGGTTGCTTTTAATGTCACCTCGAATGGATTCACTTATGGCCAGAATATGGCTGGTTATCTCGAAGTGTATTTTGACGGTGGCCGGATGCTGACTAAGGATGTCACAACCCTGCATTTTACCGATATAGACCTGGATGTAACTACCTTGCTGGCCTCTGCCACCATGTACCGCGATGTCCCCGCAGCATACGCCACCATTCAGGCGGCAGTTGATGCCTGTAACCCCGGCGATGTCGTGCGCGTGGCCAACGGTACGCACGTGATTGATCCAACTCTGAAAATCACAACAAGCATTTCCATTGTCGGCGCAAGCCGCGAGGGTGTTATCATCAACGCTTCGACACGCACAGGTAGTGCTTACGGCATTGAGGTGACCGCCAACAATGTGACCCTTGAGCACTTCACGCTTTTGCCTGCCAACCATCAAAATGCGGGCTTCCCGATTCATCTCTCCAACACTCCGAATGTGCTGGAAAACATCACGCTGCGCGATATCGAGATTGCAGGTTCCTTCCGCACACCCTTTGACTGCAACGGCGTGAACAACCTAACACTTGACGGCCTCATTGCCAAAAACGCACAGTGGGGCAGCGGCGTCGGTCTCTCAGGCTGCATCAATGTGACGATCACTGGCTGCACGACATTAGGCAACGCCTGGGGCGGCGTGCGCGTGTCGGGTTCAACAGATGTTGAGCCGAACCGTTTCAGCAGCGCAGTGGCTGTAAACTTTGCAAACAACACCTTTGGTGAACCGAATGCCTTGTATGTCGAGGATGCGACATCCACTGTCGATGCAACCAACTACAGTTACCGCATTGAGACCGTCGTTGGCATGGCTTATTTGGAAGAGGGAGTCACCGAAGATGCGCAGGCTATCGCGTTCGCGTTGCAGGGCCAAGCTCTGACCGGTGTGACTGTGACCGGGATCTACCCGTTTGCTGGCGATCCAGTTGCGTTCACTGGCGATACCAGTACAGCTGTAGTTTATGTTGACAAAACTTGGACTGGCACACCTGCCGGGTTTGGCGTACAGAAGCCCGGCGCCACAGGCACCTACGTGCTGTTCGGGCGCAATGCCTTCGCCACAGTGCAGTCCGGTGTCGACGGCGTGGATGTCGGTGGCACGGTTAACGTGGCCGCAGGCACCTACAGCGAAGAGGTGCAGGTCACAAAGAAGCTGAACCTGCTTGGTGCCCAGGCCGGCGTTGACCCGCGGGTTGATGATCGTAAGGCAGGCTTGGTTCCAGAATCCATCATTGATGGTAGTATCAATGAGAGTACCCAGCGCCAACATGGTCTATTTGTAAAAGGCGTGGATGGTGCGCATGTGTCCGGGCTCGTGGTGGACGGGTTCGAGATACGGAATGCGAGCTATGCCAATATTCGCTTTGATTACGTCTCTACCTCTGAGTTCAAGAACCTAATGGTGCACGGCTGCACAGGTAACGAAGGCATCAAAACCAAGGCGAGCTGCGCGTCACTGACCTTCACGCAGGTCACCTCGTACAACAACGCCGGGGATGGTATTGAACTCGGTGGCTACGGCACCCAGAGTGGACATCTCATCCAGAAGAGTGAGTTCTTCAACAATGGAGACCGTGGTATCTATTTAGATGAAGTCAGCGACACAACCGTTTGTCTGAGCAAGGTTTATGGTAATCTAGGCACGACCGGTAATTGGCACACTGGTGGAATCATTACCTACAAATCATCCGGCACTCAGTTAGTGGACAACGAAGTCTACGAGAACGTCGGTAGCGGCATCCATCTGTACAAGGAAAATGAAGCTCTGAATGGTGGCACGACATCGCTTGTAAGTGGTGGCTTAAGTTATGGTAACTTAAATGGCCCCTTTGTCGCCAATAAGGGTAATACAACACCCGGCGACGGAATCCGGCTATATTTGGCCAACAACGTAACCGTGACCAATGTCACGAGCTATGGCAATGCCCGCAATGGTATATCAATTGGCACAGTAGGCGAATGGAAAGACTATGGTGCCACCGTTACCTGCAACAATAACACTGTCAGCGACTGTAATGTTTATGAAAACACCGTTGCTGGTATCGGGCAGGAGGGGCAGGGTGATGTCGGCCCTCGCGCTAACACCTTCACAGGCAATACGCTCTTTCAAAACACAGCCGAAGGTGTTGCCCTGCTCGGTGGAGCAGCCGCGATTAACAACAACGCGATCAACGGTAATGCGGTTGGCGTACGAGTGAGTGCCAACAGCGCGGTATTGTCGCTGGCAGGCAACGCCTTTACCGCTGGCACCCTTTACATTGACAACCAGTCCACTCAGGACTTCGACCTGACCGACAATGGCACAACCTTTGACGAGACAGACCCGTTCGCTATCGAGGCTCTCGTCTACCACAAATTAGACGATGCTGCCCTGGGCTTGCTCCGCTGGGCTGCCAACGCGTTTTATGTGACACCGGGCAACAGCATTCAACGCGCGATTGATGTGGCCTCAGCAGGTGAAACAATCTATCTGGCCGCTGGCGCTTACGATGAAAATCCCGTGCTTAATGGCAAGCAGTTGAACTTCGTTGGTCAGACTAATGTTGACGGTGCTCCGCTGCCGTATCTGACTGGTGCACTGGACATTGTCATGCCGGGTGCCGACAACGGCTGGTGCATCTCCAATATCAACTTTATCGTCCGCTCACCCGCCGTTAAGGCAGCGCTGACCCTGAAGAGTGTCAACGGTCTCACCATTGGCAACTGCACCTTCGACGGCGCCAGCCAGTTCCTAACAGGCAAGAACGGCATCAACTTCACCGGCGGTGGCGATGGCAACACGAATGTTATGATTCAAGACTGCCTATTCACCAACGGTCTATACGTCGCAGTAAATGGCTATGCCAGCGGCCTGACAGTCAAGGACTCCGCCTTATTGGATACCAAGAGCGGTATCAACATTCAGGGCGGAGGCAATCTGGTTGTCGAGAACAGCGACATCAGTGTGATCGCCCAAGGCACAGATAACGACACCTATGGCATCCGCTTTGCCAGTGACAGCGGATCCACCGCAAACCTCACTGTCACCGGTGGAAGCATCATGGTGGATCATAACACTATGGTCGCATCCGCTGGCACCTATCATGCGGCAATTATTGTCAGGAAGGGCGCGACCGGCGACCTCTCTCTCTCCGGTATGCAGCTCTATGGTGAAGTTGTTAATAACTCTACCCATACTCTGGGCGTGTCGAATAACTTCTGGGGCACAGCCTTCGGTCCCTCCGGCCTTGGTTTCTTCGGCACTGGCAGTGCGGTGGCAGGATCTGTCAACATCGCCAACTACTACATTGATCCGCTTCTGACCACATTGCACTACTACGACCTCTATGTTGATGGCCGCTTCACAACCGAACAGCTGAACGTCAACCACTTCCAGGAAATCCACGCAGCATACGCAGCCGCAAACCCCGGCGACACGATTCACGTTGCGAACGGTTCCTATGATCTTCCCAATACCTTGGCAGTGAACAAGCCTGGGCTCACGATCATCGGCGAGAGCCGTGACAACGTGCTCATCGACGCCTCGGCGCGCACGGGCACTGCCTACGGCATCAAAGTTTCCGCCAACGATGTTACCCTTGAAAAGTTTACTCTTACACCTGCCTCCCATGACGGCGCGGGCTTCCCGATCCACCTCTCCAACACACCGAACGTGCTGGCGAACATCACGCTACGCGATATCAAGGTTGCAGGTTCCTTCCGGACACCCTTTGATTGCAATGGCGTTGACAACCTGACGCTTGCTGATCTCGTTGCGGACGGAACTGTCTATGGTAGCGGCATTGGGCTCACGGGCTGCCGCAATGTGCTTGTAGCTGGTTGCACGACCACGGGCAATGCGTGGGGCGGTGTGCGTGTCGGAGCTTCGCCTGCTAATCAGGCGAATCGTCCAAGCAGCGACATCAATGTTGATTTTGCCAATAACACCTTCAACGAAGTACAAGCTCTGTATGTTGAAGATGCACTCTCAACTGCCAATGTTACGAATTACAGTTACCGCGTGTTGACCAATGCCGGGTCAACCAGTTATTTTGAAGAGGGCCGCGTTGAGGAGCAGGTAATCGCCTTTGCTCTTCAGCTTGAAGTGCACTATCCAGGGCTCATTGTTTCCGGAATATATGAGGGCAACGGCGATATCGTTGCGTTTACTGGTAACACAAGCACCGCGGTTGTTTATGTGGATAAATCCTGGGAGGGTTTCCCAGCTGGAACCGGAGTTCCGCAGCCAGAGGCTGGCGGCACCTACCTGCTTTTTGGCCGCAACGCCTTTGCGACCATCCAGGAAGGCATCAACGCTGTTAATGCGGCCGGCACACTCCATGTTGCGGCTGGAACCTATGTTGAGCAGGTTGTGATTAACAAGGACGTAAACGTGGTTGGCAGCGGGAATCCTGTTGTTAAAGCCCCTGCAGCCATGAACATCTATACCTTTACCGAAGGTAAGACTACAAAGTGGGAGCCGATCATCTTTGCGTTTGGCGGTGATTTGGACGACAAAGACATCACCGGCGCAGGGCAAGTGAACGTCGCAATCTCCGGAATCACTGTTGATGGTAACGGTCGTGCCAAAAGTAACCGCGCGGTTGGCATTCTCTATCGCAATGTCACTGGTGGGGTCGACGGCTCTACTGTTCAGAATATGGGCTACCTGGATGGCATTGAATCCTATGGCGTTCTCGCCTATGGTACCTCGGATGTTGTTTTCTCTAACAACTCAGTCAGCGGTTACTCATCTGGTGGTTTTATGGCAAATGGTGTGATGGCCGATGCGACAATGCCAAAACCGAATGCCATTATTGAGGGCAATACGGTGACAGGTCTTCCTTTTGATGCAATCACAACCAAATTTGCAGCCAACGGCATTCAGGTTGGCTGGGGGGCTACCGGCATTGTTCGCAACAATATTGTGACCCAAAGCGACTACGCGACTGATAAATGGGCCGGTAGCGGCATCTTGGTGCAAAGCTCTACGGGGGTCGTTGTTGAAGGTAATACAGCCACAGGCAACACCTATGGCATTTGCGTGGCGGGTTACGTTCATTTTGGTGGAACCTATGCCGACAATACGATCATTACTAACAATATTGTGTCAGGTAATACGCGTGGTATCAACATCACGAACAGGTCGAAAAATACCTCGGTAGCAAACAATACAGTTAGCGAAAATGACTACGGTGTGTACGTCACTTTTTCTGGTACTAATCTACCGCCCGAAGGCACCGTGATCGCCGGCAACCTGATATCCAACAACACCACGGCTGGTCTATACAGCAAAGCCAATGTACTTACAGTGGATGCCTCCGCCAACTACTGGGGCACCGAATATGGCCCATCAGGCACCGGCTTCTTCGGCACCGGCGACGCGATTGTCGGCGCAGTCGATATTGCCAGCTACTACACTGACTCCCCGCTGGCCACGCTGCACTACTATGACCTCTATGTTGATCTCAGCTTTGGCAGCGAGCAACTGGATGTCAACCACTTCAATACCATTCAGGCCGCTTATGCGGCAGCCAACCCCGGCGACACGATTCATATTGCTAATGGCGAATATACGCTTAGCCCGACCTTTACTGTGGCCAAGCAGGGACTCACGATTACCGGCGAGAGCCGCGCAGGCGTTATTATCGATGCCTCGGCCCGCACGGGCACAGCTTACGGTATTCTGGTTTCCGCCAATGATGTGACACTCGAAGGTTTCACCCTTACACCTGCCGGCCATGCCAACGCGGGCTTCCCGATCCACCTCTCCAACACTCCGAACATACTGGTCAACATAACGTTGCGTGACATTACAATCACGGGCGCTTACCGCACGCCATTCGATTGCAACGGCGTGGACAATCTGACGCTTGATGGACTAGTTGCTAACGGAACTGTCTATGGCAGCGGTATTGGCCTGACAGGTTGCAGTAATGTACTTATTGCTGGTTGCACGACCACTGGCAATGCGTGGGGCGGTGTGCGCGCCGGAGCTTCGCCTGCTAGTCAGGCAGACCGTCCGAGCAGCGACATCAATGTTGACTTTGCCAATAACACCTTTAACGAAGTACAAGCTCTGTATGTCGAGGATACGGATTCAAGCGTCACAGCAACCAACTACAGCTACCGCCTTGTAACGAATGCTGGTATCACGACTTATCTGGAAAAAGGTTACACCGAGGCGCAGGCCATTGCGCTCGCGCTCCAGAGCGAAGTGACCTTCACCGGTCTTAAGGTCACTGGTCTTTATGATGCCAATGATAATCAAGTCACCTTCGCTGGTGACACGAGTACAGCTGTTGTCTATGTTAGCGAAAACTGGGCGACTACACAGTCAGGAGCTGGAGTAGCGAAGCCTGGTGCGCCGGGCACTTACCTGCAATTTGGTCGCAACGCCTTTGCATCCATCACGAACGGCGTCAGCGGCGTCGATGCGAATGGCACAGTCCATGTGGCAGCAGGCAGCTATGCCGAGCATGTGACCATCGCCAAGGCCCTGAACCTCACAGGTGCAGGCCGTGCCACCACCACGATCAGTGGTGACAATACAGGTGTCGTTGTGCAGATCGCGGCGAATAATGTAGCGGTGAGCGGATTCACCGTGACCGGTGCTGCCTTAACGGATGCGGGTGCCGGTATTGGGCTCGTGAACGTGACCGGGTGTTTCGTCACCAACTGCGCCGCCAACGCCAACGGCGTGGGCATTGCGGCTGTCGGCAGTAGCGCAAACACGATCAGCGGCAACATGCTCGCTAATAACGGTGTCAGCATCGGTCTCGATAATATGCATGCAGTCGGCGGCGACGTAGAATCTGGCGCGACGGGCAACACAATCGCCAATAACACCGTCAGCGATAGCCAGACTGGGATCTATGTGGCCAAGAATTGCGACAATAATTTCGTCACCAACAACACCGTGACCGCCAGTGCCGCAAGCGGCATCTACCTCTGGAACGCGGATAGCTGCCAGGTGCTGAACAACAGCATCAGTGGCACTGGTACAAACGGCATTGAGATGGCGACAACCAAGAACAGTACGGTCACCGGCAACACCGTAGGTGGTGTACAGAACGGTATCGTCGTGCGCAGTGTTATCGACTACTCTCAAAACAATGTTTTCGCAGGGAACATACTTTCGGGCTGTAGCTTCGCAG
>JAQUCE010000070.1 GCA_028686345.1 Kiritimatiellia bacterium | reverse complement strand
GGTTCATCTTTTGTTTCCCCTTCAATCAATGGACATCTATTGCCTGTAATCACATAATGGGTGTGATCAATTTAATAAGATAACAGATATGGGTTAGAAGGTCACAACATATTTGAAATAAAAATCGGTTCTATCTGGACACTGACGGACATTTTTGGTTTACTTTTAATAGTTATAAAAAAGAACAGAGTTAGTATCGCGTGGAGTGGTCAAGGCTGTGTTGAACGGGTTAAACTTTAGTGGAGCTGTTCAGTGATGAAAAAATTATGTGGGTTGGTAGTTTTCGCCGGGTTGATGTGCGTGGCAGTTGCACAGGAGCCTGAGGTGCTGGAGCAAAAGAAGACAGGCCTCGAGCTTGATCTTGGCGCTGATCTCCGTCTTCGACAGGAGCTCATTTATAACCTTCCGGCAGGGAAAAATATCCTGCCTGATCAAAATTTTTTCCGCTTTCGCTCGCGTCTCTGGGGTGAGGCAAAGTATGAAAATTTCCGGTTATACTCCCGCCTGGCAAATGAGATGTATGATGTGTCCCGTCCGCATAACTCACGCAAATATAAAGCACCGGATGAGGTGGTGGTCGACAACCTTTATCTGGATGCCAATGACCTCCTGGATGGTTGGCTGGATCTGCGGATGGGACGCCAGGATCTGATGTATGGCGCAGGGCGTGTGCTGATGGACGGCACCCCCTTTGACGGCTCCCGCACAATCTATATGGATGCGATTAAAGCGACGATCAATTTTGATAGAGAGAAAAAAAACACCTTGGATCTGCTGGCCATCTACAACCGCCCGGACAATGAGCTGAGCGTCGGCGGGCTGGAGGGCCAGAGCGATCGGCAGTTGAACTCGATTCATCCCAGGAGCCGGAATCTTGCCGAGTATGGCGGCGGGCTTTACTTTAAATCCAAGGAGCTGGATGAGATGCCCTTTGATATTTACTGGATCTACAAGCGGGAGACCAAAGCGGATTTGAATGGCACCAAGCTTCCTGGCCGTAAATTCCACACCTGGGGCCTGCGGCTGATGCCCAAGTACACTGAGACCATCTCTGGCGAGTACGAGGGGGCGGTGCAGGCCGGGGAGCAGGATGGCGGCACAGCAACGCGCGGCTATATGGGCTTTGCCGCGCTGAAATATGCGCCCGCAGTGGAGTGGACCATGCGCCCATATGTCAAAGGCGGAGTTTACTATCTCTCAGGCGACAAGCAGCGCGGCGCGGGACATGCCGATTCCGCGTGGGATCCGGTGTGGTCGCGCTGGCCGCAATTCAGCGAACTTTATGTTTATAATTTCAAGGATGGCGCCGGCTATTGGACCAACTTGATCTATCCGCATCTGGAGGCTGGCTGTGATATCACCAAAACGCACAAGCTGGGAGCAACCGTTGGCCCGATGTACGCGGATGAAAAGGATGGCCTGGGCGGTGGCAGCGGTGATCTGTATGGCTGGCTGGGAGGTGCCTTCTATGAGTTCCCGATTTTAACGAGTGTCTTTGGCCGCGACGATCAGCGCGGCAATGTGATTGGTCGGGTGCAGGCTGAAGTGCTGGATCCGGGCGACTATTACACCACCGACAAGGTTGCCTACTACTTCCGCTGGCAGATCATCGCCTCGTTCTAAAGCAGCTGGTCGGGCAGCCAGATTGAGTTTATCAATGTGCGAAAGGCCGCCCTCCCAGGAAAGTTTTTAATCGTAATCCGATATCGCATGCCAAGCCGGGCGGATGGAAGGCGGATCGCAGACCATCGTCAACCGAGCAGCGCTTTCTGCTGGCTGGCGGGGATCTTCAGGTTGGTGGTCAGTGCCTCCACCGCGCCGGTGGGGTTGGCGTCCAGTGCGCTCTTGAGCAGTTGGAAGACCAGACGTTTGTCCTCAGCCGCGAGACCGTCAAAGCCGTTGGAGTAGGTTTGTAACAGACGCGCGCAGCTGTCGAAGCGCGCTCGGGACGCACTCTCCTGCTCATTCGCGGCTCTCTGTTCAAAGGGGTAGATTTGTTCAGCACGCCACTGCTCCATAACATCGCTCTCCAGCTGCTCACGGATGTTACGGAAGTAGGTGCGCAGGGTTTCGCGGGCCGCATCCAGAAAAGCGCGTGTTTCGGGGTGCAGCTCCTCGACAATCAGCAGGTTCTCGGTGTGCAGCTCTGCAAAGAGCGGGGAGATCAGATAGGCGGTGAAGTTAAACTCATTGCCAGGGCGGATACCCGCATCCACCTCATGCAGCGCAAAGCCGTTAGAGTTGCAGAAGATAATTTTGGCGCGCGTTTTTTTGGCCTTCCATTCGATCACCTCCAGCTCAGCGGTGGCACCCGTGGATGAGCGCAGAGTATAGCTTTGCGCGGCTTTCTGAACAATGACCGGGTTGACCAGCAGACCCTGGAAGTAGATCTTCACATTGGGATAGGCTTTGAGATAGAGCGCAAAGTAGCTGGAGAGCTGTTGCAGTACACCAGTGGTGTCACGCAGCGAGTTGACGGAGCCGCGCACATTGGTGATCATCACCTCAGTGCCTGTTGCGGGACCTGGCTGCGCCACGCCCTCAATCGTGAACTGGCTGGGGTTGGAAGCGTCGCCGGAGATTATAAAGGATTGCAAGCCCGCAGGGCTCTCCATGGTCGTGCGCCACGCGACATACTGGCCAAGTGCAAAGGCTTTGAAGCGGCCGCGTCCTTTGCAGCCATGCAGCACGCGCCCGGTTTGGCGGGTCTTGCCTGCGTCGCGCTTCCATGAGCCGCCCAGATTTCCGAACAGGTTTTCAATCTCATGCGCGTTGATGCCAGTGCCGTCATCAGCAACACGCACAGCATCGATCGCACCGAGCGCGTTTTGCATGACATCGATCTTGACATCAAAGGCATCGGCATCCAAGGCATTCCAGATTAACTCGGCGATGGCCAGGATCGCGGATGAGGAACACAGAGAGTCGATGTGATCTTTCTGGGCCTGAACATGTATCTCTTTCACAACACGGTCGTCCTTTGGTTAGTTTATAAACACAGATCAACAGCTATGATTTTACATGATTGCTGTGGCTTTTGGTAGTCATAAAGTCAAGAATTGCGGCGGCACTGCGCTCTGCTGCCTGGCCGCTGCCCAGTAGCGCATTCGTTGCCTGCAGGTTGGCGATGGTTTGCGCCCGCAGGGTCGGGTTGGTGATAAACTGATGGAGGTGCTCGGCTAGTTTTTGCGGGGTGAACTCCTCTTGCAGCAATTCAGGCATGATCTCTTGACCGGCAATGATGTTGGCCAGTCCAAGGTGACGCACGCCGCGCACTAAAAGACGCGCCGCGACAGCGGTCATTCGCCCTGCCGCATAAACCAGCACTGAGGGGCAGAGCATCATGCACGCCTCCAGCGTGGCGGTGCCGGAGGCTATGGCCGCAGCGTCGGCCTGCATCAGGAGCGCACGCGCCTGTCCGGTGATTAGGGTGAGAGCTTCCGGCTGACGGGGGTGGAGGCGTACGACCCGCTGTGCGAGGCCGAGCATCTTTTCGGTGGGGCAGGGAATTATGAAAGAGCAGTCGCCCGCCAGCTTTTGTTCCAGCAGCACAGCGGCATCGAGCATGCGGGGCAGAATACGCGTGATCTCACCGGCGCGGCTACCTGGCAGCAGCGCGATTTTGAATTGGCCCTGCCATGGGAACCGCGGATGCGGTTCAGCGCGCGTTTCCAGAATCCGGTCAACCAGCGGGTGGCCGGTGAAAATTGCCTTGAGTTTAGTGGCGGCAAAGTGCTCCGGTTCAAAGGGAAAAATGCAGAGCAGCAAATCCAGAAATTTGGCGATCTTTGGAATTCGGGAGCGGTGCCAGGCCCAGACCTGCGGACAGATGTAGTGGATGGTTCTGAGGCCATGGGCATGGGCGAATTTCGCCAGCCGCAGGTTCATGCCAGGGTAATCGACTGTGAGCAGCACATCAGGTTGCCAGGCCAGCATATCAGCCTTGATGTGCTTGATCATGCGCAGCAGAAAGGGGAGCTCCATCAGAACCGGGGTGATGCCGCAGACCCCGGTCTGGTCAGTGTGATAGAGCAGCTCCGCGCCCTCGGCTGCCATGGCATCGCCGCCAAATCCGCGGAACTCCACCGGCGCGTGGCTGCTGGAGCGCAGTGCTGCCATCAGCGCTGCTGCGTGCATATCGCCGCTGACCTCACCAGCGCAGATGTAAATTTTTAACGGTTTTTTCATTGTTTATCTTTTGCAAGTTGTTCCGCAGTCCAGGCTGGAAGCTGTTTTTTTACATGGTGACTTGGTGACCTGGTGACCTGGTGGTATTACTTACTGATCCGGACTGTGACTTCTGAATCCGCATCCTATGGTCGCGTCGGGGCCTGCGGCAGGCCGCTGTCGATTCCAATGACGGCAATTCCCAGGTCATTGGCGCGTTGGATCACCTGTGCTTGATCCAGCATGATCAGCCGTCCGGCTTGGTAGGCCAAGGCGCTAATGCCAGCGCGCCGGAGGTATTTTATGGTGTTAATGCCGATCACCGGGATGTCAAAGCGCATGTCATGGCCAGTGGCCGCCACCTTCACGACCACCGCGCCCCGGCCACCCAGCTTGCCACCCCGCAGAATGGCCTGGTTGGTGCCCTCATAAGCCTCGATTGCCATGACCGCGCCCTCTTTGACCACCAGGGTCTGCCCGATATCGAGGCCGCAGATCTGGCGGGCGATCTTATAGCCGAGGTCAATATCCGCAAGCTCCCTCTCATCCGGTACACGTTGGGTGAGGGCGCCGCAGCCGGGAATGCACTCATCCATATAGCAGGAGGCCGGCATAACCCGTATGCCGGCGTTTTCTAGGGTTGTCGCGACCTTTCCGAAGATGGTGTGCGCATTTTTAGCTGAGAGGCCATCCAAAAAAGAACGGGAAACATCGTCAAAGCGGGTAGTAAAGAGCGCTAAAGGATGGATCTGACCGACCATAATGCCGAGGGTAAAGCCCTGCGTCTGAATCCATTCGAGGTAGCGCCGTCCCTCTCCGATTCCGGCCCAGAACATCTCATCCACCAGTGGCCGTAGACGACGCGAGGTCATGCCGCGAATTGCCAGAACTGAGATGTGTTTCACACCAGCGGCGCGGGCGCCTTTGATCATGCTCGCCGGATATGAGCCGCTCCCTGCTATAATCAGTAATTTCTCCTTCTTCTCCATGCGGGGCATTATACAACAAAGGGTTCGGTTTTTCCAACCACCAAAACAAGAACAAACAGCGCGAGTGCGTAAGTGCGCGAGTTAGAGGGATGGTGCCGTTAGCGCGGAAACTACGTAGCTCCAATCGGACAAGTCCGGTTGGAAACCGGAGCTACTGAGGTCGAACAGATCTCCGGTTTACGATGGCGGCGACGATGCTGGTGGACGAGCCCACGCATGATCCCAATCGTCCGCCAACATCGTCGCACAGCATCGTTAACCGATGCCGCTCATAGAGCGACACTGAACGACAACTCTTGCAAACGGCTTGCAATCCGCCCTGCGCAGCACTGTAACCGCGGGCCGTGACAGCCGGGGTGGGGATTTTATGGCTAATCGTCAAGTGTTCCAAATCGCGAAGCACCACACTTTCAACCATCGGTGCGTTCACGGCCCGCGCCCTACAGCTTCGACCTGCGGATCACTCGGTTGGCACGTTCTTTACAGCTTCGACCAAACACTTGGCTGGCACGTCCCGTCGGCTCGCACTGTAGTGGCGACTTCGAGACAGACACTGATATTTTGCGCTTTAGTTTTCTGGCGGTAATCTCTAATATTGACTGATGCACATTGTTCAGATATTGCCGGCGCTGGATCAAGGCGGGGTGGAACGCGGCACAGTTGAACTCAGCCGTGAGTTGGTTCAGCTCGGCCACAGGAGCACCGTGATTGCCAGCGGTGGAAGGTTGGGCGGGCAGATCGTTGCCGATGGCGGCGAGCTGATCACAATGGATGTCAGATCCAAGAATCCGATCAGCGCGCCCCTGCGGGTTTCACAGCTGCGTACAATTTTACGGAGGTTGAACCCTACTGTGGTGCACTACCGCAGCCGGGTGCCGGGGTGGCTTTTTGTGATGGCCAACCGCGCGTTGAAGCTGCCCTTTGTTTCGACGGTACACGGGTTTAACAGCGTTAATGCCTACAGCCGGGTGATGACCTTCGGAGAGCGGGTGATCTGCCCTGGGAGCGGGGTGGCCGAATATATCCGCCAGCACTATGATGTGCCGGAAAGTAAGATCCGTTTGATCCCGCGCGGTATAGATCCCACGCACTTTGATCCGCAGCGGATAGATCAGGGTTTCATCCGCGAATTTCAGCAGCGGCATGGTTTGCAGGGCGCTTATGTGGTGCTGGGTGCGGGGCGCATCACAGGGTTAAAAGGGTATGATGTTTTAATTCGGGCCGTGGCAAAGGCGCGGGAGAAGGTGCCGCAGATCAAATGCGTGATTGTTGGCAGCATTGACCCCTCACGCGCAGCCTATGCAAATTCACTGCGCCAGCTGGTCCGCGAACTGCGGATTGAGGAGCAGGTGATTTTCGCGGGCGGGGAGTCGCGCATGGCGGAGATCTACGCGTTGGGGAATGTGCTGACCTCCAACAACTTCACAAAACCTGAGGCCTTTGGCCGTACCATGGCCGAGGCGCTGGCCATGAATACGCCGGTGGTCGCCTCGCGTTTTGGCGGTGCTCTGGACATTGTGAGGGAGGGCGAAAACGGACGGCTCTATGAGCCGGGGAATGTGCAGGCATTGGCGGATATTCTGGTCGAACTGCCCCGCAGCAAATTCAGTGGCCTGCGCGAGGATGCTCTGCGACGCTTTGGCTTGCAACAGATGGTGGAGAAGACCGCGGCGGTCTATAAGGAGCTGGCCGGAGCAACATAGCTTTGATTTCAATCCGAGATCTCCGGTTGGAAACCGGAGTTCCTGAGGTCGGCTGCGCCTCAGGTTTACGATAACGACGACGATGCTGGTGGACGAACCCACGCATGATCCCAATTGTCCACCAACACCGGCGTCATTGTCAACCGGTGTCGCTGGTAGAGCGACATCACCGCACTCGCACGAACCTTACTTTTTCTTACGGACAAAGACAGTGGAGTTATTATCGCGCATCTCGATGTTAAAGAGGCCGATCACCCGGATGATGTCGCTCAGTTTTTTGTAGCCGTAGTTGATGGGAGAGAATGAGGAGTTGTTGGAGATATACTGGCCTACCATGCCCAGGTGCGACCAGCCATCGTCCTCCTCGGTTTTTTCGACCGCGGTTCTCAGCAGTCGGAGCAGGGCAGAGTCTGATTTAAGTTCCAGGCTGGTTTTTTTGGCATTGGCTTTCTTAGGAGTTTTGGAACTTTCATCCTCGGTAATTTCAATTTTTTCTGTATAGATAAACTGTGAGCAGGCGTTTACAAACGGCTCAGGGGTTTTCTTTGCGCCGAATCCGTAAACCTTTTTTCCCTCGGCGCGGATGCGCATTGCCAGGGGTGTGAAGTCGCTGTCGCTGGTCATTAAGGCAAAGGCATCCAGCTGTTTTGAGTAGAGCAGGTCCATCGCGTCAATGATAATCGCGGAGTCGGTGGCGTTTTTACCGCTGGTGTAGGCAAACTGCTGGATGGGAATGATGGCGTTAGGGTGCAGTTTTTCCTCCCACCCCTTCATTGAATCACTCTTCCAGTTGCCATAGGCGCGGCGGATATTGACAGTTCCGTACTGGGAGAGTTCATCGATCACCCCCTGGATGGATTTATGACTTACGTTGTCGCAGTCAATCAGTAAAGCGATTTTTGCTTCATCAGGCATTGTAATCCTCGTTGTGGTGTAATTCAGTCATATGGTATGGCAACAGTTCCGCGCCTTTCTCAAGATTAAAGTGAAGCGCTCTTCATCAACAATCAACTCAGGTATGGTCCCCACCTGCTCTTCCATTAATTTGAAGATCTTTCGCGGAATACCCATGCCCATATGCTCCATTTAGCCATAGTCCCGCAAAACATCCTTAAGAAGCTGATTCCTTGCAGCCCGGCAGCCGGCCCGCATGCGATCAGGATTGATTTTGTTAGGAGGCTTGCCTGGCGAGATGACCTCCATACGATCCGCGTAAACAGAAACTTCAATACTCGTGGCAGAGAGAAGATAGTCGCGGTGAACAACAGCGTTGACCAATGCCTCGCGGAGCGCCGCTTTAGGATAGTCCCATTTGCGAGTTCGTACCGCCCCCTCCAACATCTCAGTACTCAAGTGGGGTTGTAGCATACTAAGTGCTTGGTCTACCATTCCGGGTGAAACAATGTCTCCCTGCTCATTGCAGAGACGCACAAGAGGAGAGTTGGCTGTATCACGAAAATTCGCATTGTACTCTTTTTCCGTGCCCGGAAAGACTGCAATGTCTATTGTCGCATGGGGCAGGAATCGTTTGTGCGAGGCACCAAAAAGAAGCAGACCTGCCACAGAGCAGGCGCGACCTCCATCTGCCCCGCTTGCGGCAAGGATTTCGGTGTTGTGAAGCAGTCTTTCCCATCCATCGGCATCATCGTTTTCCGGCAAAACTTGGCTGCGAATGGTTGCGAAATATTCCGTCAACCTAGGCCGGCTCAGGTCCGCGATTGACGACCCAGTAACCGGCTGTGTCTCAAATCTCACGGAACCACGTCGCTGGAACAGCCTTTGAAGCTCTGCTGTGTCCGCTTCTCGGCTGAGCGTGCCGCCTTCAAAATTACTAAATGCCACGAGTTCTTTGGCCAAAGCTCTACTGTCAATATCATCGCGCTTTAGCTCCACGAAGGAACTCTCGCCATTGCGGATCAGCTCCAGCAGTTCAGTTTTTGTCATCATGCACCTCAGAAACCGTATTTTGATTGACGTACGAAGAACGCGTCTCTTCTGCCTTCAAGAACTTCTCCAACAAGCTCAGCTTCGGTGAACGTTAATAACCTTCAGTGCTAAATATTACCAAAAAGAGCAAAAGGGAACAATGTTGAAGAAAACTCAAACGGCCTAATTAATCTATAATGCGATAGATCTCTTCCAGCGGTTTGCGTCCCGGGCGTTTATCAGCTCTCATTTCCTCTGTCGGATATCCGACCGGGGTAATTGCCACCACTGATCTTTCAGTACCGGTAAGTCCCATAACAGCATCCATGGCAGCTCGCTCAAAAGCACATATCCAGCAGGTGCCGAGACCCTCCGCCTGGGCTGCGAGAACAAAATGTTGCATAACAATTCCGATATCGACATCAATAATGGAATCTCCCTCAGCCCGCTTCCAGGCAACTCCGCGATCTCCGATTGCAACAGCTATTGCAGGTGCCGATTGCAGCCAGCCGCGTGAATAAACCGATGCGATTTTTGTCCGCAATGTGTCGTTCAGAACTACCAGGATCTCAAATGGTTGCAGGTTGCACGCTGTGGGTGCCAGGCTGACAGCCTCGCCCATCCTTTTGAGAGCATCCGCTGGAATCGGTCGATCCGTATATGCCCGGTAACTGTATCGGCTTCTGAAAACTTCATAAATATCCATGATTTTCTCCTTGGGTTTTGATGTTTGTTGTCAAAGTGGTTAAGTATAGCATATTATATAACGGATTGGTAGACACCTTGCCTGTAACTCGGTCTTTTTGTCGCAGTTTCGTGTCTGTAACTCAGGGTCGGGGTCGGTATCGGAAAAGCGTACGCGGTCGACCCGCTTCCGACCCCGACTCCGATTCAACGGACCTACGAGTCGCAAACTTTGTCGATCCTTCCCGCTCATTTGTTTGCAATCAGAGGCTGTTTGAGCTACACTATGAATACGAAATGGAGGTTGATTGATTATGAACTTACAAACCATCAAATTAAAATTACTGTTCTCAGCTGTTGCCGCGGCTTCGACGCTGGCAATCCTCGGCCTGCCCGCCACTGCGGCTCCAGTCGAAAATACTCAAAGAAGAGATGAGCGTATGCAATGGTGGCGCGAAGCGCGCTTCGGCATGTTTGTGCACTGGGGTCTTTACTCCGGCCTTGCCGGAACCTGGGATGGCAAGCCGGTTGGCACCACCGGCGGCATGGAGTGGATTCAGCAGCGGGTCAAAGCCGACACCGAGACCTACGCCGAACGCGCCATTCCTCTTTTCAAGCCAGCTCCCGGGTTTGCTAAAACGTGGGCCGCCCTGGCCAAAGAGGCTGGCTGCCGCTATATTGTCTTCACCTCTAAACACCATGATGGCTTTGCCCTGCACGACTCCAAGGTCAGCGACTTTGATGCCGGGTCAATTCTGCAGCGCGATCTTGTCAAGGAGGTGGTGGAGGCTGCCCGCGCGCAGGGGCTAAAGGTCGGCTTCTACCACTCGGTGATCGACTGGCATCATGATCAGTACGGCTATGAACTTTCCAAGCAACTCCCGCATCCGCTTAAGGGCAAACCATACCCCAATGGCACTCGCGACCACAATAAGTACTTGGATTTTCTACATGCGCAGGTAGATGAACTGACCTCTAATTATGGAACCTTGGATATCTTGTGGTGGGATTACAGCTCGCAGGACTTTCAAGGTGATACAGCGTGGCGTGCCATGGATCTGATGTCGAAAGTCCGTGCCAAGCAACCGGCGATTATCATGAACAACCGCCTTTTCCGTTCACCTGAAGCAGGCTGGAAAAGCATGGGCACAGATGGTTTCACCGGCACGCTTGACCCCAAATACGGCGACTTCATCACCCCGGAGCAGCATATCCCAGCCACCGGCATGCCTGGTATTGATTGGGAAACCTGTATGACCTTAAACACCACCTGGGGCTACAGCGAGCATGACCATGCCTGGAAATCGCATGAGCTTCTGATCCGCAATCTGATCGATATTGCCAGCAAGGGCGGCAACTACCTGCTCAACATCGGCCCTAAAGCCGACGGCTCCATCCCGATCCAGAGCGTTGAGGCCCTGAAGGCCATCGGCGGCTGGATGAAGGTCAACCATGAGGCGATTTACGCGACCACTGCCTCGCCCTTTGCCCAGCTGCCCTGGGGGCGTGCCACCTCCAAGGGCAACACTCTTTATCTGCATGTTTTTGAGTGGCCGGCAGATGGCCAACTGGTTGTGCCCATGGGGGCGGACGTTGTGCGGGCAGTGCTTCTGGCAGCACCCGGCCAAGCTCTCACAGTTGAGAGCGCGGGCATGCAAACAAAAATTAGCCTACCAGCCAAGGCCCCTGATTCAATTGCCTCTGTTATCCGGCTTGAACTGCGCAGTGCGCCGGTCATCGCCGTTTTTTAGGTGCAACATGAATCGCCCTTTGGCAAGGGCCCAGCTCCGCGCGCAGGCGCGCGGAGTGAAGAAGTGCGCGCGTAAAGAGGTCACGCCTTTTGTACGGAGCAACAGACAATCGGCTTCGCCTCAGGCTCGTGAAAGGCGCGCCCTGGGCTGTAGTGTTGCTTCTCAGAAGCAATTCGCGGCAGCCAGGCGGTTGTTCGCCAAAGACAGGCAGCGGGGTTTCATTTTTTTTCTTCGCTTAATTGATGCGGTTGAAAGCCCAGCCGTTGTGAAACACGATCAGCATATTCACGTATCAACGAACCAAGCTCGGGTATCCGCTTGCGCTCTAAATTCATCATCAGCCCCGTGGCCCAGATGGCGGCCACAGGAAAGCCGCTGCGGTCAAAGACCGGTGCCCCCATGCAGTAAACTCCGTCAAACTGCTCGCTGTTATCGAATGCAAAGCCCTGCTTGATAATGCTGGCAAGTTCATGCCGCAGGCTCTCCGGTGTGGCAAGAGTGCGCGCATTGTAGCGCACAAAATTAATTGCGCTAATCACTTCCTCGCGCTCTTTCTCCGGCAGAAAAGCCAAAATCGCCTTGCCTGGCGCTGAACAGTAGATCCCAATCCGGTAGCCGAGTTTGGCAACGAAACAAAACATGCGGGAGCCAGTCACCTGATCTAAGACAACAATCTCCGCACCATCCCGCACACCGATAAGGACTGTGTCGCTCACCTGATCGCGCATCTCCCGCATGATATCCAGCGCGTGTTCCAACAGGTTGGTCTCTGTGATCGCCCGCTGTCCAATCAGCAACAGCTTGTTGGTCAGCCGGATCTGTTTGGTCTCAGTATCACGTGATACCAGCCCCATGTCCTCCAGCGTCATCGCGATGCGGTAGGCGCTGGAGATCGGGCAGGCAAGCTCCTCGGCAATATCAGTCAGCAACCGACCGCGCGGGAAATGCGCTAGATGTTCAAGTATGCCGAAGCCCGTCTTCAGGCTCGGCACATCGTACTTTGGTTTTGGCTTGGTCATAGTAATTTTCAAAAAACTCCCGGTTATTTACTCAACTCACAGAGCGCGGCGACTCTCCTCAGTGTCTCTGTGCCTCTGTGGTAAAAAAACTGGTTACATCCTGCCGGTACTAGATCGGCTGTTACAGGGTTACGCTGGCTCAGCGCAATATCAACCGCGTGCCAGCATGGCAGATCAGTTTGACCTGCTTATCATTGGTGTAGCGCACCTCCCAGGAACCGGGCAGATCAACCTCCCCAAAAGGCGCGATCAATTCACCGGTGTAGGTGATCAGCAGATAAGGCTTATAATTGTTCAACTCACTGACCTGCGAGAAGGTCACTCTCAACCCTGAGAGGTCAAGATCACCGGTCACCTGCAATGAATCACAGTACCCGGCGATGATGTCAACCACCAGCGTGCCGGAGAGCGTTGCCTCAGCCAACTTCAGTGTGCCAACCTGACCAACACCGCCGGGGTGCACAGAGGCTGTCACTGACCCATTCGTGACTGTGCCGCTGCCTTGCAGTGTCGCGACTGTGTGGCTCTGACCCCCCAGATCAAGTGTTGCGGGAGCATCCACTGAGATGATTGCATCTGTAGCGAGAAGATCGCTCTCCCCCGCAGCCGGGGTGCTGATGCCCGACGCATTCATCCACTTGGCATTCAGATAGGCATAGACCGCCGCCCGTTCCTCATTGTTGAGGGCACGGTCATAGATAATGATCTCGCCCATACTGCCGTCGTAATAACGACCGTTTTTATATGAGCCAATGCGGAAATCATCCAGTCGTTTCTGCTTAACTGTGCGCGTACCGCTGCCATCCGGCACGCCATCCCTGAAATGTTTACACTCCGCATCAGTATGCAGCACCTCATATATCTGCGCTGTGCCTATCACTGCCAAAGTATCGGATAAAATGCTTTGTGGGGTACTGCCGGCCAGATAAAAATTAAGCTTTTTCACATCTTTTTCAATGTTATAATGGATAGCGTTGCCATACGAGGTCACCGATGTATTTTGCTCAGCTAGCAAGGCCATCCAATCGCCTGCCGGCAAAGATTCAACTCTGTGCACCATGAAAACGGTCACGGCATTCATATTGCGCAAACCACCACCTGCCAGGTACTGGGCATTGGCGCGTGTGAAGCGCAGTGTAGGCAGACCGTTGATATCAGAGGTGACCGTCGGGCCGTTGGGACTGGTGACATCGCGGCCATATCCACTCAGATCAGCCCAGCGGGTGACATTACCGCCAGGATTGGTCTGCACGCCGCGCGTGGCATCCAGCCAAAGCGCGGCTCCGTCCACTGGCAGGGCTGATAAAACACCCGAAGCCACTTGCAGTGTGCCCTCCTCAACCGTGAGCGGGCCGTTGACAGAGTTAGTTCCTGTCAAGCTCCATCTGCCGGAGCCGGTTTTAACAATACCGCCTGAGCCATCAAAGCCCTTGGCAAAAACAGCGTTGCCAGCACCGGTCAACAACAGACCCGCACCGGAGCTGAACTGCCAGGGGGATGTGTCGTCAACAATATGCCAGTTGGCACCCTCGGCAGCCTCAAGTGTGGCAGTGCCGCTGACCGCCACCGGCTGCGCGCCAAAGGTTGTGCTGCTCATACGGATTGTGGCGTTGTCAACACTGAGCTTTGGCGCAGCGGATGTAAAGAGACCCAGCGAGTCGTAAGGTGAGCGGCCCCATGATTCAAGTTCAAGTGTGCAGCCACTCTGAACTTCAATCCGCGCATTGATGTCAGAACCCGCAGCATAGAGAGTTCCCGCCACGCGCAGCGATCCATTATCAATGCGGGTCGAGAAGCGGTATGAAGCTGTACCGGCGATATCCACAGCAGCACCGCCCTTGACAACCAGGCCGCCAGGGCCACTGACTGCGCCGGCTAAAGATGAGTTCTGCGCGCTGTCAATTGTCAGTGTGCCCCCTAGATTGATCGTACTGCCTGCCTCAGCAGAGATCGATGCAACTCTTTGATTGAGGCCATCGAGCGCAAGTGTTGCGCCACTATCCACCGCAACCGCACTCTGCGCAGGCAGCACATCCAATGAATGAGCGTAGCCATGCTCCGCGATGCCCCATTTTTCAGCCAGATAAACACCAACTGTAGTGCGCTCTGACTCACTCAAAGCACGGGTATAAATTATAACCTCTCCAATACTGCCATCTAAAAAACGCCGGAAATCCAAAGTCTCAGAAAACGGCATCCACGCGCCGATTCTGAATATCTCCAGACTCTTGGTTGTGGCGTATGATCGCGTATCGCCACCATCATACACACCATTGAAATAGTGACGTCCCTCAAGACCTTGCTCCACATATCCCTTGATCTGGACCCCGCCGACTTGCAATGCGGTGTTATTATAGAGATGACCAGGGCCAGTCACATAAAATGTTGTTTTCTGATTAGACGGAATTATGTAATGGATGCTGCGTCCTGCGGGCGTCGTCATTCCATCAGTTGACATCAGCGATGTTAAGCTGTTGGTGACGCTAGCCAGCTTGAAAACAAAAAACACAGTTATGTCCGCCGTGCCACCGATGCCGCCGCACTCCAGAAATTGCGTATTGACCGATGTGAAACGTAGCGTGGGCAGTCCATTGATGTCCGCTGTAACGGTCGGGCCGAGTTCATCGTTGTTGTAAGCGTGATGATTGTTGCCGCTCTGATCAGCCCAGGTGGTCACATTGCCACTGGCATTGGTGGTAACACCCTGAGTGGCATCCAGCCAGAGAGCCAGCCCGCTGGAGGGCAGTGCGAGGTCAAGCTCCAGCTGGTCAGCGGCTGGTTTGAGGCACAGCTCGCCGCTGCTGACAATGGTGGCTCCGCTGTAACTGTTGGTATGGGTCAGCGTCAACTTGCCGTCGCCTGTTTTGGTGAGGCCGCCTGATCCCAGAATATTGACTCCAATGGTAGCCGCCATGCCTTCGGCAAGCGCATCAACGGTGAATCCAGGCGCGGCCCCATCCAGTGTCAGGACATTGGCGGGGTTAGCGTTGTTGTCAAGCCTCCAGCCAGCTGCGGAGTTGATCTCGTTATCGCCGAACACCAAGTTGCCAAGTGTGCGTGGTCCGTCCAGATGCACGGTTGTATCAACCGCGATATCAAGCGTGTTGAAATACGCGGTCGAGCCTGCACCCTCTGCCACAACTCCGTCCTGCCAGTTTACGATGTTGCCCCAGAGCTGCCCATCTGTCAGGTTGGTCCAGACACCATCAGCGGCGCCGGCAAACTGATAAGCCACAGCTGTCAATACAGCTGCAATTTTCATACATGACACATGTTTCATAACTATCTCCTGTTTTGTTCCGTTGCGTACTTTTCGTTTTTTGTCTGCAAATCTCCTCAGTGCCTCTGTGGTAAAAAACTGCTACCACCCTGTTGATCATAGATCGGCTACTACAGAGGTCGGGCCTGTCAAAGCTACACTCTACCTCAATCGGTTTCCACGATCACGCGAAAGCCAACATCAAAGACCTTCTGCCAGGGCTGGTAGGCGCGGCGTACCGTCGCACCGGCATCGGCCGGGCGATTAGCCCAGGAGCCGCCGCGCGCGACCTTACGCCTCTGGTTGTCAGAAGCCTTGCCAGGATATGGGTAAGGGGTGTAGGTGGAGCGGGTCCATTCGCTGACATTGCCGACCATGTCTTTTAGGCCCCAGGCGTTGGCTTCAGTCTGGCCGACATAATCCACCACAAACCAATTGTCCTTAAACCGCGGGTCGTGCAGCGGGAAGTTCTTCTCCGGCGGGAAGGGGTAGCGGTTCTGCAGGACGCTCGCGCCCTCCCATTTCATACGGTAGTTGCGCAGGTCACTGTCAGCCAGATTGGCAAAGCGTCCGAAGTCGCTCTCCATGGTGCCATAGAAAAATTGTGTTTCCGCACCAGCACGCGCCGCCCACTCCCACTGAGCCTCATCCGGCAGCGTTACGCGTAGGCCGGATTTTTCGCTGAGCCATGCGCAGAAAGCCATGGCTTCATCGTGCGAGACACGCGCTACCGGTTGTTCCGGGTGGTTAGCAATATGTCCTGGCACAACATGGTCCATGAAGAGCATGTCGATGTAACGGGTGTCGTGATCTGGGTCAAACTGCGCGTACTGGCCGTTGGTCACCTCGGTGACAGTCATGCGGAAGGGTTTTTTAATTTGCACCACAGCACGCGGACGCTCGTCAGGTGCGCCGTTGAGAGAGCCCATGACAAACTCACCCGCCGGAATCGTGACTAGTTTCATGACACTTCCATTCCCGAGATCGAGGCTGCCAGCTAACAGCTCAGAGCACTCAGCCTGACGGTGGCGAGCGGTATCAGCATCCATTGGAAAGCCACTGGCCTGCAGTTTGTCGGGGGCAACGGGTGCCATTGGCAATGGTTTGACAAAATCGACTGGCTCACGTTTGAGGAAGGCCGCCGCCGCAGCGGCGTGTTCGGCCTCGGGGTCAACATCAACGTTTGCGAACGCCTTGCTGAGTTCCAAACGGCGCTGTACTGGATCGCATCCTTTCCACTCCGGCGCATTCCAATTACCTGCAAAGGGCGCGTTGAGGTCGATCCAGCAGGCGAAACGTTCGCGCGCTTCGACCCCCATTGAAGCGAACGTAATGCCATGATGTCCTTTTTCCAGCATCTGAAACAGGAGGCTGGTGGAGGTGTGGTACTCCATTGGATTAAGCAGCGCTATGTCACCTTCAATTCCAGCCCGCCGGACATAGGGATGCAGTGTGTCATAGGCGGTTTTCGGATCTTTGAAACTGGGTTTACTCCGCGGCCCCACCAGCGGCTTGTCACTGTGGCAACCAATGCAGTGACGCTCGAGCACCGGATAGATTTCGTGGGTAAAAGCAAAGGGACGCACTGCTCCGCCATACCAGGGCTTAAGTATTTCACTCTGGCGAGTCTCGGCGATGCTGCGCTGCGGCGGCAGGGAGGCGTTACGGTCTTCATGGCAGCCCGCGCATGAGACGCGTTCGCCCGGCATGCCGACCAGCCAACTGCGCATGAGCTGCAAGGCGTTGCCATCGGCATCCAGCGGCTGTAGCGAAATCGGCGTGTTGGCTGGCACCTGAAAGCAGGCCGAACCATCCTCCTCAACCCGCGCTGTGCCAAGCACGCGCTTAATGTCCCAGCCAGACTCAGTTCCAACCAGCGGGAAACCGCCCCTGCCAATGTAACAGAAGTGATAGGCAAAGACTCGAATCGCCCTGACTGTGCCGCGTGGCACCCCCTTCAGCCCGGGACCGCTGTAGATATCCGCAATGTGAACATCAGCGGTTGACAGGTCGAGATTTACGCGATCAGGCATCTCCGGCGGGCGCGGGCGCGCCTTAAAGAGTAGCGGCTCGAAAAACGCCGTATCCTCCTCTTCCATGATGAGCGTTGCATTATCAAAGATATCCACCAGATAGATGCCCCACAAACTATCCTGATCAGGTTTCATTGATACCAGAAAATACTTTTCGCTGAGTGGATACGGATGGGTGGCCAGTGAAGGGTGTTGTTTCAGATACACATCAGTCACAGCTGCGTCACAGACGGTCCCTGCCACCGGTTTGCCGTAGCCGGGAATCAACTGCAGAAAGCCGGTCTTCTCAGCCGGCAAGATCTCGGGTGTGACTGCTATTGGTTTGCCGAGTTCGCCCCACTCTTTAGAATCAGGGCGATAGCGGAATGGATAAGCACTCGCTAAAGCCGGATCAAGCAGTGCCAATCTTCCTGCATCGCCATACGCATTCCGACAATGGTGCCCGCTAATGACACCGATCAGCAAAGTTGGGTGATTCGGCACAGGCTGAGCAAAGCGGAAAGCTGTCGGGAACCACGCGTTGCTGCCATGCAGGGCGAGCTGACCAGTACCGTCTTGATTCATGGTCATGCGGCGGCGTGAAAAATAGTGCGGAATATCACTGTACTCCCAGCGCTGATACAGCACGCGTCCATCATTAAGTACCACTGGGTCATTGCCGTGATCCTGATCAAAGGTAAGCTGGCGCAGATCTTTTGTCGCTGGGTCCAGAAGATAGAGCGACGAAACCTTGTTATTGCCGCTCAGACATGGTACCCCAACATAGTAGGCATTTGAACAAAGGATGATCTTGCCATTCGGCAGGTAGCAGGCATCGAAGAAATCCAGATCCGGATAGTTGGTTGGCGACAGCTGCTCTAACCCGCTTCCATCAATATTAATCTGAAAAATCGCCCACCGCTTGGCCTGATCCAAGCCGGAGAACAGCAGTCGTTGTCCGGAGAAATCCAACCGCACATCGCGTACCAGCGTATCATGTTCCGGACGGTAGAGAGTTTTCAACGTAGGACTTTGCTCTCGCAAACCGCTCATCACAACAATCTCGTTGTCGTACCCGGTGCCCGGCAAGTCCGAGTGACTCAAATAGTTGTTTGGAACCCAACCCAGGGTACGTCCTGTAGCCCGCCGCGCTTGACCCTTCCTGATGCGGCGCCGCACAACCAGTAAACGGTCGAGGTCAAGCAACGGGTTCGCCAGCAACGTAGCATTGACATCTGACAAGAGTTTATCAAGCTTCGCCATGTCCAGCTCTCCCTCCTGGTCGATCAGATCCAAGAACACCTTTCTTTCTCCGGCAAAATTTTCAACCGTGTGCCGATGAGTTGCTGCATCATAAACACCGGGAAACGTTTTTTCAAGATCGTCGATTGCGCGGCGTATGACCTTGGGATCATGTGCCAGAAGTTTCCTGCGCACGGCATCAAGGTGCTGGCGGTGTGCAACGCTCTTTAAAACTGCATCGCGCTTTTCAGGGGCTGGTTTGACGATTGCTTTGCCTGGCGGCAATGGTTCAACCGCTTCGATCCGCAAGGCGCAAATATGCGGGAAGGCATCGCTGCGTCGAAGCGTAATCAACCGCATCCCTGCTGTGACGCGCATGACGCACTGCTTCTCCCATCCTGCGGATTTCGTATTCCAAGATCCGGTGACTGCTTTGAGTCCGGTGTGTATCTTGGCGCCATCCAGCAGAATATCGACTGGACGCGAGGTTTGCGCAGCATACTGAATCTCAAGCGTGTAGTCGCCATCAACTGGAAATTCGACAAAGTATCCGGCTTCATCAGGCTTGCCGCTGCCGTGCCAAATACATGCGGGGCCGTCGGCATATGTCTCACCCTTCTGACTGATACGCACATTACCTTTATCAAACTCAATTGCATTGATCAGCAGCCCCTGTCCAAAGCAGCTGACGGCCAGTATGTAAAATGTGAACCAACATGCGAACCAATGGGTGAAATTTTGTTTTATCATACCGTCCCCGTGTTTCAACCTGTAAAAATAACTTCAACTGTTTAAAATGATAGCATGCTGTTGTCTTAGCGTCAAGCGATCAAAATAGTTTTTTATAAAATCCAATTAGTTCGTTTTCATGTACCTCTTTTTTTAACCACGAAAAGCACGAAATGGGTGCGTCGCTGATTTTTAACCACAAAGAGCCGCGCCAGAGCTCGGCGTTTCCAGGGGTTCCCCATTTTTTACCTAAAAAAACAACGCAGTAATCTTTGTGAGCTATGTACTACTATCATTCATTTTCGTGTTTTTAGTGTGTTTCGTAGTTAAAAAAAAGGTGGAGAAGAAGGAACTTTATTATTTTGAGGTGAAAAATCTCTATGCACGCGAAGCGTTGTTAACTAACGCAGTAATGACTATCGCACAAATTATCAATGAATGTGATATAATATTGTTCAGCACCCAAGCGGGGGTTTGCACAGGCGGCTGGCAAGATCCTCAATGATCTCGGAAAGGCTCCCGGACAACTCACCCAGGGGCACCGGGAGCTCCTCCATCTCACTCAAATTACCCATCATCAGCGTCTGATGGATGAGCGCGCTCATTTCTCCCAATTTCATAGCATCCGGAGAGCCGATCACATCAAAGGTATCAAGTCCTCTGTTATCCATGTCACGCAAAACTTGCAGGCAGCGGTCGTTCAGCTTTAGGAAGGCCGAACGCATCTCTTTCAAACAGTCTTGCTCAGGGTCATACCGCTCGCACACCTCATGCCACAACTGCCACCAGAGCCGCATGAAGTCAGCCTGATCATCAGCACACGGAAAATAAAGTTTCCTCCCGCTAATCACACGCTCCAGAACCAGCTCCGGATCATCCCCGCCATGTGCAAGCGCGTCACGCATATACGCCTCTGCATCATCAATGTCCATGGAAAGCCCCAGCATTTGAAAGCAGGCATCCAGCTCGGTCTCCGGCTCCGGGCCGCCTTGTTCCAAGCACTCTCTCATCTTATCTTCAAACGATTCATCTTCGGGCCAGAAAAAGCTGAGCCGGCCGAGGTTTTTTACCACCAGATCCTTCTGTAGATTGAAAAAAGCGGAGAGCGTAAGCGGCGGATTGGTTATGACCGAGGGCGCGTCTTTGCAATTCTCTGCCAGCCAGAGCATCTGAGATGCCTGCTCATGGCAGTCGTAGGTGAGATCATCAAACCAGAGCGCTTCGTCAAAGCTCTTTCGCAATGCCAGACACCAATCATGCGCGGCTCCAAAATCCACGGCCCGCCCTTTGGATGGAACATGTCGGATGGAGTAGACACCCTTCAGCCAATCTTCCACAATCAGCATCAGAGAGTCGCCAGCCTTAAAATCACACCCTGCAAAAAAATCCCGCATCTCGAAAACTGTCAAGTTGACCAGCTCATCATAGGGCGGATGAAAGTTTTCAGCATTCTCCGGATCGTCGTTGACCAAGTAGGCGATCGTATCGTAGTCACCATACAGGACAAGATATTTAATCACATCCGCGCTAACAAAACTCGCTTGGCGGGTGGTGACCACGCTGCCATCCGGCTGTTTCAAAGTTGCCGCAAAGGGTACTTGATCGCGGGCGATAAAAGGCATCAGCCGATGACCTGGAACCAGGTAACCGCCCTCGACCTCTTCGGGCAGCGGTTTTATCAGAAACTCCGCCCCTTTAAAGAAACAATGGCGCGGCATGAACAGCTCGCTGTCCAGATCGCTGTCATCCTCGAACAGCCACTCCGACTCACAAGCCAGCCCGTACAACCGCTCCCGACCGTCAAACCCCTTAACCTTACGCTTGACATATTTCAGCAACTCTTTAAGTTCAAAAACACCGCTCTGCTTCAGGGTAAACTCTCTGATTAAATCGTTTATTTTTTGTCTTTTCATTACTTTCACCTATGTAGTTAAACAAGCGCAAATTTGACCATATTTTCCGATAACTTGCAAGGTGATCACAAAACAAACTGCATCGTCGCCGCTATCGTAAAGGCGCAACTGAAGGTCAGTAGCTCCGATTTCCAAGCGGAGATGTCAGACTGAAAACCGGAGCTACGTTTTGCGCGAGCTGCAAGAGACGCTCCAGCCGAGCAACACGCGAACCGAAGCTGTAGGGCGCGGGCCGTTTTTAGGGGATAGGGGTTAGGGAGCTGGAGGGGTTAGGGGTACGTGATTTTCTGGTCGAAGCTGGCGGTCGCGGGCCAGCCGCACTTTCGCCACCCAGTCTGTCACGGCCCGCGGCTACAGTGCTGCACGAGCAGAAGTGTAGTGCAACGCGAGCCGAAGCTGCAAGGAGCGCGCCAGCCAAGCGACAGCGCTCCAAATCACTGGGCATAGGGTGTCAAAAAGGTTACACTTTAATTTTTGAAACCACAAGGAACACATAGCTCACAAAGATTGCTGCGTTGTCTTTTCGAGCTATTCGCATCCAGGACACCTTATGCCTGCAGGCCGCGCAGATCAGGTTGCAAGGCGCGGTTCTCCTGAATCAAATCTTTCAACTCCACGCGGCTCCGCCGCGCAGCCGCCTCGCGCCCCAGAATCGCCGTCAAGTTTGATTCCACTGCCCGCTTGACCTCCAGATTCTCCACCCGGCCCTCCTGGATCAACCGATAAAACGAGTCGATATTAGTTCGCACACTTTGCTCAGGATTGGGAACTCCACCGCTGAAATGGCGCTGACCGCCCCGCACATAGGCCTTGCCTGCGTAAGAGAGGCAGGCTGCGGCCTGACTGCCTTGCAGTGACGCGGTCAACCTGCCGGAGCGAATCCAGTCGTGATACATCCCTAGTACCCCTTGATGCGACCACAGCATTCCATCCGCAAATTGGTAGATCACCATTGAGGAGTCGAGTGCATCGCCGTGCACAGAGGGGCGGAAAGCGGCACCCGCACCCAGCGCGGCAACCGGTTTTTCCCCCAGAGCCCAGACCACCGCATCGATAATATGAATATCGTAATGGACAATATAATCTCCGCCCAGCGCCACATCATTGCACCAGACCAGATCTCTGAGTCTGCTCTCAATCGTGTTTCCCTCTGGCGGCGGATCCTGATAGCCGTTGCCGCCTGCCCAGCCAGAGGAAAAGACCGCCTGCACGCGGCCCAAGGCTCCGGAGCGTACCCGCTTGCAAACCTCCATGTTGACCGGATCAATCGGCAACTGATAATCCGAAAGGAAAACCAATTTATTTTTTTCAGCCTGCTCAGCAAGCTTCTGAATCTTCAAAGTGCCCGGGATGTCAATGGCAATCGGTTTAGCCATATAGATATGCTGTTTTGCCTCAATAGCGGCCTCAGCCAAGCCGGGAAAAAAATAGGGCGGGGTCTGCAGCACAACTGCCTCAACCCCTGAAGCCATCAGACGCTTGTAACCCTCCAATCCGGAAAATCGTCGATCTTCCGCAACACCCATGCTCTCACCTAATCGCTGCGCACGCTCTGGAAAATAATCCGCAACCGCTACAAAATCAAAGCCTCCATGCGATTTGAACAGGGCGCTGATCCATGAACCACGTCCACCGCATCCAATCAATCCCACCTTGAGCTTTTTACCTGCTACAGGGGCACTCTCACCAAAAGCAGGCTTGACGCAGAACGGCAGCGTCGCCATCCCCGCATGGGCCAATCTGACAAATTCACGTCGTCTTAGATTCATGATTATCTCCTTCCAGCGCTACTGTCACTTTGTTTTTAGCTTTTTGCGCATCTCTTTTATCTCCCACGGAGCTCTGTGACCCGGTGAGAGATAATTCTTGGCTAATTCTTGCGATAGCCCAGCCAACGGGCTACCGCCGCGTTCTTGGAGCGCACATGCAGCTTCTTATAAACCCGCAGTACATAGGTGTGAACAGTTCCGAAGGCAACATTGAGTTGATCGGCAATCTCTTTGTATGAATATCCCTGAGCCAGCAGGTCAAGCACCTGTTTTTCGCGCGGAGCCAGCTCTTCCGCCTCATCGCAGTGCTCACCGCCCTGAACCCCGCGGGGTTGCTCCGAAGACTGATGGCGAAACGCATCCACCACCTTGCGGGCCAGCGCGCTGGTCAGCGGTGCCCCGCCCTGATGAATATCGCGGATAGCGGCGAGCAGATCGCGCATACGCACCGGTTTTACAAGATAGCCGTGCGCCCCAGCTGCCAGCGCCTTGAAAAGATTCTCGGTATCTTGATAGACGGTCAGCATAACTGTTTGCAGTCCTGGAATTTTGTCAGAGAGGATTCCCACGCACTCAATACCATCCATGCCAGGCAGATTGATATCCATGACAGCAACCTGAGGTTCAAGTGCGGGCGCGTTTTCAACTGCATCCTCTCCCGAAGCAAAAGCACCGACACACTTGCACCCACTGTCATTGTCAATCATCTCAGCCAGCCCGGAGCGCAGCCGGTCATCATCTTCCACCACAATTACCTTGATCACCATATATCTCCTCTTGCCTTGCTCCCAATCCTAATCCCAATCCACTATCGTCGCCCAAAACGCTCTATAAACAACGCATTGCATGCAATGCCGCTCATAGAGCGGCTACTACACCGAACGACAACTCGCGCATGCCGCAGTGCAGCGTACATGTAGCAGTCGCTCTGCGAGCGACACCGAAGCAAGCAAGATGCTTGCTCTACTTTGTTACCACTGCCAAACAGTATACAGACAAAAAGCCGCCCTGAGAAGGGCGGCTTTAGTAATCTTAATCAAAATATCAAACACGAATTAAAATCAAAGATAATTTTGAGGTGTCTAAATAGTGAATCCTGACTTCTATGTTCGGTATTCTAAATTCTGAATTTACGACAGCGCGGCGCGGGCAGTCTCAATAAACTTTTTGAAACCCTCAGCGTCGTGAATCGCGATTTCAGAGAGCATCTTACGGTTAATCTCGACCTTGGCTTTGATCAGCCCCTCAATCAAGCGGCTATAGGTCATCCCCTCGGCGCGTGCGGCGGCGTTGATACGCGCAATCCACAGCGAGCGGAACTCTCTTTTACGCAATTTGCGATGAATTGTCGCCAGGCGCTGGGCGCGGTCAACGGCCTCTGTTGCTGTACGAAACAGCTTGCTGCGTCCGCCTCGAAAACCTTTGGCTGCATCTAATCTGCGACGACGGCGCTCTCTGGACGCGGGTGAGTTTGTTACTCTCATGGCACAATCTCCTTAATTAGTTACCCTGCAGCATGCGCGCCGCGGTTTTCGTAAACACATCTTTTGCAACAACTAACCCACGGAGCTGACGCTTACGCTTGGCGGTCTTATGGCCATTCAGATGAGCTTTGCCCGACTGAGTGCGTTTAATCTTACCCGTGGCCGACATTTTGAGCCGCTTGGTGGCAGCTTTCTTAGTTTTCATTTTAGGCATTATTAACCTCTTTCACTTTCATCTTTATTGACCCGCAAGGCAGTCAGCCATGATAGCCTCCACGAGCATCTATTCGCCTGTTAAGGCAAAACGAACAACACTTATATCAAAATGCGCTGGATTAGTCCAGCCTGCCGCTTGCTTTTTTTAAGATCCCTGCATATTGAGCAAAAAACCACACTATTCCGGCCAGCACACCGCCCACAATCAGGTACATGGCCGAAACACCGAGCACCACGGCCAAAAACGCGGTGCCCAGAGCAATAACCAAACCAAGTGATGTTTCGCGGCTTCTATTAAACATCTTCCACGCCACGCCCACCATCAACCCTGCCACAGCCGGGCGCAAACCTGCCATGCCGTCCTTCAGCATGGTTAACTCTGACATGCTATCAAAAGCAATTGCATACGCCAGCAGCACGAAGAAAGGAACCAGCACAACGCCCAGCATGGCAGCTAAAGTCCCCCAAAAGCCGCGTAGCCGATGGCCGATCAGCATCGCGGTGTTAACAGCGACCACCCCGGGAACCAGTTGCGCCATGGCGTAGTAATCGCCCATCTCCTCAATTCGGCACCACCTTCTTTGCTCAACCACCTCGCGTTCAAGCAGAGGCAGCATGGCATAGCCGCCGCCAAACAGCACTGCTCCGATCTTCACAAAACTCACAAAGATCTGCCTCAATCCAACTCTGTCACGCTCTTTAATGCACTCCCCTGCTGCGGTCATTCAAAAACTCATGTTAAGCGCGTATTGTATCAAAAGAGCTGCATCAAGGCATCTGCAAAAAGACTCATCCCGAAAGGATCGGGATGGTTGATGTTGTTCATCATCAACGTCAGATAGGGAATGCCTTGCCGCCACAAGCGTCCGTAGCGCAAGGATCCTTCCGCAACGGCAATATTGTTTTCAACTGCAAACTTCCGAACTGCCTGAACATATGCGCGGGGGTCATCATCTATCTCCTTCTGCGATTTCAGCCCCATCCAATCCGGGCGCACATAGTGTGGCGTCAGTATGATCCACTCCGCTCCAATGGCCTTGAAATCATCGCGTATCCGTCCGTAACCGGCGTTTACTCCGGCTTGGTTCAGGCCCGCGTCATTGACGAACTCCGACACAATCAGATCAGGTTTAAGGGCCAGCACCTTCTCTTTGTAGTTATGCGGGCTGCCCGGCGGTTCATTGAAGTAACTGCTGGTGTTGCGTCCGCCCCAGGCCTCGGTCAGCAGCACAATCTCCGCTTTGGGATAGCGCTGGCGCAGGCGCTCGACAAACTGTGCCTGCCAGCGGTTTTTAGCCGGTTCCGGCAGATACCCGGCATCCGTCACGCTGTCACCCCACGCCAGAATACGCACACGCTCTCCCGCCCTTAGTTTGGCCATGGTCTTCGGAAGCAGCCGCTCCGCCGGAGAAGGCGACGGAACAACCGCCTCCGGAAACTTCTCTTCAAGAATAGGGAAAAGCACACTGTCATCCAGTTTTTTTAAGGGCGCATCAACCCATATATTTCCCAGACGCTGCTCGCCCTCAGCCAACGCGGGCGGCTTGGGAAGCGCGACATCTCCATCCCCCTGACGCAATTCAATCCTGCCGTCTGAGGTCAGCACCGCCGAATCCAGACGCATCTTTCCATATTGGTAGCTCACAAACACCGGCGTTGATGCGCCGACACTCCCGCCCTCCAGACGTCCGATACACCCCCAGGTCAATTCAGCCTCATAATCCTTGCCGCGAATCAGAGGTTTTTCTCCGGGAGCAGTACAAACCACCAGCGTGCCAGGATCGAGCGCATAACGCACCGAACACTCTTCCGCCCGCACCCCTGCCAGTTTATAACCACGGGCATACTCAGCGCCCTTTGGATTATAGAGCGGCAGAGAGTTTATCTTCTCATTCTCAACAGCCACCTGCTCGGCAGGCCGAACAATCAATGTGGATGAAACTCCATCCAGCGAAACCTTGACCTGCCAATCGCCTGCCACACTCATCTCCGCCGGAGCGGCTGAAACATTGACAGCTGCCAGCAACAACAATTGAATGATAATTCCTACCTTCATACTGTAACCTCTAAAAGCTTATTAAATTATTAAGCTATATTATGCTCGCTCAGGCTGGATAAAGCAACCCATAAAACTTTACTATTGTATTTAAACTCAAAAAACAGTATAAACAACCTTTCTTTTACGGAGAGGTGACCGAGCGGCCGAAGGTGCAGCACTGGAAATGCTGTGTACCCCCTGGGTACCGAGGGTTCGAATCCCTCCCTCTCCGCCATTAGTCGCTTAGGCAACTAGAAAAAACAATTAATTGTTCTTTCCGAAAAGTTGTCTATTTGTGAAATCATCTAGCTCTGCAGAAAACATTTTCATTCAAGCTGGAAGCTTGAGGTACTTCATCGGTACGGAGTGAATAACGCCTAAAAACCTAAAAACCTACAGTGCTATTCCGCGGGGCGGAATCATCCACCGCATAGCGGGCATGTGGTGCTTTCAGTATGTCCGCCGCTATGCAGTGGACACCCATTTTGCACCCCTAAGATTTTTAACCTCAAAAGCAACGTAGCGCGTTCATTCCACTCCGACAAAGTTTACGAAATTTACGCTTGCGCCGGGAGGTCGCTCGGGCGGCGCGTTTTCACGAGCCTATCTTTTGAGCAGCCTGCAAGTTACAGCCGGCAGGCTGAATCAGCAAACATACTTCCCCTCATTCCTGTCCAGTCCTGATTTAAAGTTGTCACTTTTTTTCTGCATTTCCTTGTTGCTTTTTTGTTGTTTTGGGCCCCGAGGTGAGCGTAGCGAATCTTGGGTCTCTCTCTTAACCCCCCTAGGGGGGTCGC
>JAQUCE010000069.1:2737-27745 GCA_028686345.1 Kiritimatiellia bacterium | reverse complement strand
GACCGCGCCGGCAAGCGCCAGTATAGTGACACGCGAACCGAAGCTGTAGGGCGGCTGGCCGTGACCGCGCCGACAAGCGACAGTGTAGTGACGCGCGAACCGAAGCTGTAGGGCGGCGGGCCGTGACCGCGCCGGCAAGCGACAGTGCAATGCAATGCAAGCCGTAAGCTGCCAGGTGGCTCTCCATACACGAGACCCCGCGGTCACGACCCGCGGCTACAGTGCTGCGCAAGCTGTAAGAAACGCTCCATCCGAGTTATAGGCAAGGAGTGGCCGAAAAGGATTAAGATTGGGATTAAGATTAAGATGTGCTCCACACCATGAAAACCGACCCTGTTGACCCGCAAATCAGAAAAACAATACACTTCGGTGAACTGACACTGACCATTGAGACACCGCCTGACCTTGATCAACTACTGGAGAAGGCCGCCGCGGAGCATCCGCAAGGCGTTGATTCCATCCCCTATTACTCGATTCTATGGCCCTCTGCGATTGCCCTGGCAGAGCACCTGTATCTCAACCGCGCGCTCGTGCAGGGTCAGCAGGTCATTGAACTGGGGTGCGGACTCGGCCTGCCCTCAATTTTAGCCGCACGGCTGGGTGCCACGGTCACAGCCACCGACTTTCACCCTGGCAACAGTCAATGGCTTCAACACAACGCCAGACTCAACCACGCTGATCTGCATTACGCCCAGCTTGACTGGAACACCCTGATTGCAGCCCAGCCCTGCTTGCCCATGCCCCCTGCACCCTTGATCATCGGCAGTGATCTGATCTATGAACGCGTGCACATCGCCGGGCTGGTCTGCGCCATCAGCACCCTCTGTCAGCCAGGCGGCAGCGCTATTATTGCCGACCCTGGGCGCGAGCATTTAGCCCTCTTTGTCAGCGCCATGGATAAAAGCGGTTGGCGCACCACGCTGCATCCGCAGGACAACATCTTTGTACTGCATTTTCAACGCAACTGAGGATGCGCTTCAATGCAAAGAAGGATTCATAATCAGGAATTGCAGTGCAGGCTATACTATGCTAATTTATCATTGATTTTCGAGTAGTTATAGGCAAGCCCGCCGCAGGAAGTGCCCCGAAAAAACGATTGCAACTCGAAGGTCAGTTGAATCAGAGTCGGAGTTGGTATCGGGGCTATGCCCGCTCTCGCCGTGAATTACGCAGTGAAAGGCGCGCCCTGGGATGTAGGGTTGCTTCTATGAAGCAATTAGCGGGTGTCAGGTGTTTATTCGACAAAGGCGCGCCATGGGCTTTCATGATCTTTGTTTGGCTCGTAGAGCCAACCCTACATTTTCAACCAGGATGAAGCCTGCACGCCGCCATGCAAGCCTTGCCGTTCGTGTAGTAGCCGCCCTATGAGCGGCAGCGAACGACGATGATGTGCGACGATGATGGTGGACGATTAAGGCCATGCTCTAAAAAATCGTCCATCAGCATCGTCGCCAGAGGCATAGCCTCCCTGGACAAGGATTGCGCTTAGGATTGCGATTAGGGTTCCATCCCTCCTGTCACAATCCTAATCTTCATCAAAAAACAATGGTTTCAGGGATATACGAGTAGCAATGTGTTAACAGAAGAAATCAAGTTAGATGCAAGCAAGAAAGTGAAAAGAGTTATATGATGTTTTCAATACCTGGTAATACTGCATGGCAGAGATTCAATGTGTTCCTGGCCACTGGTTTCGGACTTGGTTTAATCACGCCTGTTGCGCCGGGTACAGTCGGCTCACTGCCAGGCGTGCTGCTGGCATGGCTGATGGCTGCGCAGAATATTCCCCTGCAAGTTCTGACATGTATTGGGCTGACCCTGATTGCGGTTCCCATCTGCCACATCGCGGAGCAGGTGTTACAGAAAAAAGATGATGGCCGCATCTGCGCTGATGAGTGGATGCTCTTTCCCATCAGCGTGATCGGCATCCCCTTGCACAGTGTGCCCCTGCTGCTGCCGCTTTTCTTTCTGGTCACACGTTTCTGCGATATCACCAAACCGCCGCCAGCGCGCGGTTTGCAGAAAATACAAGGGGGCATCGGCATTGTGATTGACGACTTTTTTTCCTCGCTCTACGCTCTCGCCTTCAACCACCTAATCTACTTTCTTTACATCTATTACTTTGGCTGAGTGCGACTACTACACTAAACCCACGAAAGACAACTTTTTGGGAAGAACAATTAGTTGTTTTTTCTAGTCGCTTAAGCGGAGTCAAAGTGCACGGTTCTACACTTTATTCACTCCAATATAGATGAAACTTCATTTCAAGCTTCCAGCTTGAACGCAGTACCTCAGGCTTACAGCTTGAGTGAAAATGTTTTCTGCAAGCAAGATGCTTGCACTACTCCATTATCACCTTTACAGTAACTTCTCAACAACCCGCTTTGGAGCAGTTACCTTCGTTTCTCCAAACGCGCTGCTTTAGATCGCTTGGATAATTTCATCACCACTGATGTTACGGAGTTTGATGCGTAACGGCTTTTCGGTGCTCTCAATCTTGCCATTCCAAAAAACCTTGTTCTTTTTGCCGTTAAGGGTGACATAACCCAGCTTATCGATTTTGACCTCAACCGAGCTGTGCCACTGGCCCTCGGCGTTCACACAATCAACCGCAACCAGCTCAATCAGTTCAAGTCCTTCTTCGCTGATTGTAATCGGCTTAAAAGGTTTCCCGGTCTTTACCGACTGAACATAGCCCTTCTCATTAAATTCGCCGATTTTCTGGTTCAGGCGATCGCTAACAAAGCTCTTGATAACAACTTGATAAACTTCTTTAACATCAGCGGGATCAAAAAGATCCTGATCGTGATTATCAACTGCAATCTGCTGGCAGCTAAACTCCAGCTCATCGTTGACAACGGTCTCATGCAGCAGGTTTTTGAGATCCCGCAGTTCAACATCTACTGTTGTCACATTGTTATCTTTGATGAATTTTTTCATTTCAAGCTCGTCATCAAGATCAATGTAGTAAACAACCACCCTTTGAGCGGCAATCTCAAGCCGTGGAATCTCCTGATTGATAATACGGTTAATAGCGGGAATATCCAGCACCTTCTGTCTGCTGTCAATCAGGTCGGGCACATAAACCGGCATTGCTCCAACTTTGCTGTCGTTAATCACGCCAAACCAAAAAGAGGAGACCCCCGCCGCCCTCCTCTGTAACCCGGGGATCAGCGTTGCCAGCTTATCCATGGTCTGCTGCGGATTTCTAAAGAGGCTGACACCATCTTTAATCTCCTTCATTACGAAGGAGGCACCCTCGGCTATCAAGTCATCTCGGGCTGTCTGAATGGAGTTTATCCCGATATCCACATGGATGAATTTCCGACCCAGAGCACTGGCAACCTTGGCTGTCACGCCACTGCCCCCAAAGAAATCCGCCACCACCATGCCTTCATTGCTGCTGGCTTTGATTACTCGCTCTAACAAGGCCTTTGGTTTCTGCGTGGCGTAGCTCTTAGACTCCGTCTGAGATATTGTGCGCCCTATTTGCCAAACATCATCCTCTTTCTTCTCGGTATATTCAACATATGTCTTCTTGCCATTCTCATCAAGCACATCAACTGTTTTGCCATCAACTTTACGCCGCAAGGCTCGAATTGTTGCTCTCTCTTTGGGTATAATAATGGGATTAAACACATACTCACTCTCAGAGATCACATAAAAAAAGATTGTATCGTGATTCTTGTCTAACGATTTTCCTCCTGTTGCAAACTTATCCTCGTAATGCCAAATGATCTCATTTATAAAACAATTTTCGCCAAACACCTCATCCATTAAAATTTTTACGTAGTGCCCAATGGTGCAATCCAGATGCACATAGATGCTGGCCGTCTCCGACATAACACTTTTGATGGCCTGTAGATTCTCATACATCCAGTTCAGATAATCCTCTTTATTCCAAATATCACCATACATCGTCTCTTCAAAAGAGTCGAGTTCCGCGCTCTCCAGCTCCAGCGTAGCCTGTGTGATTTTAGCAGCCAACTGCGGATTTCGCCGGATATATATTTTCTTGGCGTAATTGGCGCCGCTGGCAAAGGGCGGGTCAATATAAACAAGATCAACCTTAACCCCCTGCTCTTTCAAATAGGCGCAGGCCGAGAGGCACTCGCCGCGGATCACCAAATTCTCCGGGTTTTCGCCAATTTGTTCAACGGTCTCAACCTCATAGGCGGGCATGCCGCGTTTGATGCGGTTATAGACCTCACCGTTATCGCGGTAGCTGAGAACACGCCGGGGACGGGTAATGTTGTCGAGTACAGCCTGACCTTCAACTGTATTCGGCGTGTAGGGAACATATTTCAGCGGCATAAGAAAACTCCTCTAATCTTCAAAAAATTCATTTATCTTTTCACTCAGCCTAGCCATATTCGTATCCAGATCGCTGGTGTCCTCTAAGTACAGAAAATCAAACCTTTTATAACCAAATTTTGCCTCGTTCTGCTGCAAGAACTCGGTTTCCACAAAAAATCTTTTTCTTTTAAAACTCTCATCGCTGGCATAAGCCTCGCCCTTGGTCTCAACAATTAAAACCTTGTGGATAGCTCGATCAGGTTTGCGCTGGAGCATGAGAAAGTCCGCCGTATACCTTCCCACGCTGCGCCAGTAGCGCCCGCGTTTGGCATAGCAGTCAATCACAAATTCGGTGATGCCCCGTTCTCCGTTAAAATACATCTCCAGGTTTTTATCCATAACGTTGCCGAGATTCAGAGCGGTTTCAAGGATCGTCCGTTCAAAGCCGCTGTCAAAATTGTAGGGTAGATGGTGGAGTGTTTTATCTCTGCGCCAAACAATGGGATAAATTAGCTCCTGAGCCACCTGCGCAATTGCCTCAAAGCGGCCCTCTTTTATCAGTTCAATAATCCGCTCGGTTTTAGATTGGTCAAACTCCGCCTGGGTGCGCGGGTTGATGTCAAACTCTAGAATTTGCTCCCGCACTGCGGCTGGGGGATATATATTCCTGTTTAACGCCACAGGTTGCAGCTTGTCGACAATCAGCAGATCAGCCTCCTGCGGTACTACTTCCTCATCGGTTTGAAGGTGTTTTTTTACACTGAAAGCCAAGCGGATCTGCGTCTCAATGGCATACAGATCATATTGTCCATCAAACACAAGAAAACCATCCGACTGAAAGGTTACCGCGTCAAAAATCCGTTTAAGCAGCTGATCATAGCAAAGCAGCTCTTTGACGGAAATCATCTTAAAGCTGCTGCGGGAAAGATTAAACACCCAGGTATTATAATTGGCGAGATCCGCCACGATTTTACCAACAAAATCAAGGCGGGCAGAGTCCAGATCGTGAATGCCGCTTTGACGCACCAGCGCGGCTGATTTATAGCTCTCTAAACCATCAAGGAGCAGATCCAGCTTAGCCCTGGAGTTAGCGCCCTCTTCTTCTTCAACCGCTTGATATTTTATCTGCAACTGATAGTAATCAATCTTCGGCAGTTCCAAAGTCGCCACTCTGGAGACCCGCTCAATCATTGGAACCTGAGAGCTGCGGGTCAATCGGTTAAGCTCTTCAATTGAGGTATTCTGCTCTTGCTGCAGTTGCTGGTTCAAAATCCTGGCGTTTTCTTTGTTGAGCCATATTAGGGCTGTTTCATGCTGGCCCTTCACGACCTGCCGTAAACAGCGGCAGGTTGTTTGAATGATCGCATTTCTCGAGCTGCTTCTGCTCTTTTGCGGAAGCAACACAGCAGTCAGGCTCCGGCAATCCCACCCCTCTTTCCCGATAGCAACCAGCAAGATATATTTTTTGCGGGAGAGCGGGGTATCCAGCGATTTAAACTCCAGCTCGCTCTCAGCTGCCAAAGAGTAACTTTGGTTGCCACCATGATAGCGTAAAATCTCATCCGGGTTGATTTTAAGCTCATTTTGCAAAAACGGATAGATCTCCTCTTCCAGCATTGCAATCGTGCTGCAATAAATTGCCAGCTTTGCAATTGTTCCATTTCCATAGACCAAATCGCCATACTGCCGGTTAAAATCCTCTATGCCGCCCCGCACGATCTCCAGATGGCTCATATTCTCAGCCACCTTGACCACAGGGTTCTTCAGGAAACTCTCAATCGCCCGGGTTAGAGGGTAATAGTAAACTGTATTTGTGATCTCAGAGGATTTCAAAACATGTGAGCCTATCAGCGGCACCTTCTCCACTGACGAAAGATATGGGGTGCCGGAGAAACCGAGCACAGTTGTTATATTTCCTTTTTCATTCCAGCCATTAACCACCTGACGTAATTTAATATCTGAGCTTGCGGCATGATGAACCTCGTCAATGAAAATCGAAAGGTTCGGGATTTTACCAATCAAAGCTCTCAACTCATTGGCGCTGCGCTCCTCTTCATCTTCCGAAAAATCAAGCACCAACGTATCGTCACGCACCTTATTAAGAATCACCTTCTCCGCATTAACCACAAAAACCTGACCGAATGGATCGGGCAGGCATTGGTTCACCTTGGCTGCATTCGGATTGCGGGCCTTATTGCTCCTTTGAGCTGCTTTCTGTTCATCCAGCACGTCAAACTTCAGCTGCCTTTTCAGATCCGCTGCATAGGGCTGCGGGATCACCCACGAGGGATCAAAACTCTCAATTGTCCGTAAGCTAGGGCCAATCGAACTCTTCAGCCCCGAAGGAATAAGCACCAGGAAATTATGCGCAAAATTCATGTTGTCAGGTTCAATGGAGGCATAGTAGAGATCCAGATAGATAAATGCAGCCATCAAATAGGTTTTACCGGCACCCATCGGCAGGCTCATTAAATAGTCGGAGTAATCAACATCATAAAAAAGCTTTTTGATTGCAGCTTCGTAATCCAATTGCTCCGGTTGCTTTTGAATCAATTCAACCAGACCAGGCAGACGCATCTTGTTGTCAATCATCTCGCTCGCAAAGGAGTATAAAGAGTATGCGGCGATATTTTCCATCAAATAACTTGCACACCTAGGATATGGCAATTTAGTAGGAGAGAAATCAATCTCTTTTTTGAACAGCCCCTCGGCAAAAAGCTGCCATAAAGGCTTGTTCTCACCAACAATTTTAAGGTAAAGATAGGTTTCAATTGCCTCAACCTGCGTATCACGCAGCTCACCCTTCCCCCGGATATATTTCAACAAACCTGCGATACTACAAGTTTGCGACTGCAGCCACTGGGCTGTGTTATTTTTTACTAAATTATTCAGCATCTACGAGATATCCTTAAAATCGTCCTGCAATCTCACAGCCCACCCAGTGCCTGTGCCGCAGCTGACTGCTTCATCAATAAAGTATGATATATTACGCTAAACACCAATTTATTTAAACACAAATCATAAAATGTGCTGCTATAAAATACTGGGGGAGACTCTCCGCAGGAGTGAAATGCGCCCTGAAGAGTCAACGGTTGTTGATGCGCCAGCTGTATTCGCGCTATAAGCGGCATATGTGTTGCTCATAATAGGTTAGCCTGGATTATTGTTTACAAAAAAAAACCTGCGGCCTTTTTGTTTTTAAGACGGGTTAATCAGCAAGTCTTACTTTTATTCGATAAAACCCTTGGGGCGCTGAGGCATCGACCAGGTATTCATTGCATGGCGGCTGCGCTTCAATCGCCTCCGCGCCGGCCAGCGGAGCGAACACCTCCGTCAAATCGCCGGCATGTTCCACAGCGTACAACCTGCCCGCAGCGCTCGGCCAGCTTAACCTGATTTTAGTAGCAACCTCAGCATGTGTTCCGACGTGAATGACTTTGAACCGCGCATCCGGATCGCGCGGGTCGCTGCCTGCAACATAGTGTTCCCAGAGGGTCATACCCGCAGGCGACACAGCTTCAGCGGCCACCGCGGTCGGATGACCGAAATACGCGAGTTCCCACCAGTCGGGCAATCCATCCGCATCGGTGTCCGCAACCGCATCGAGCGTGCTGAAACCAAACGGGTTGGTGTAGGTGGTTCCGGCCAGCCCGCTGATCTCAGCCCGCACGTAGGAGCCTGTCACACCCGCGGCACGATAGTCGAAAGAGGAACCGACATGCATTATTTTGCCCATGGATATCCAGGTGTAGGCACGCTCCGGCAGCGGCACGCTGTTGGTCGAGGCCGAGAGCGTGATTCTGCCTGCAGCCACGTCGTGCACAACCCGATCAAGGCGCGGCGGTTGCGTACCTTCGCCACCACTCTCCAGATGCACCCGCGTGGTTGAAAAATAGTAGGCGCCGCTCTCCAAGGCTTGTCGCACCGCCGCCTCGCTCAGCTCGGCGGTCGGAAAAACACTCCAATCACGTCCCAGTTGTTTCAGGCTGTGCATATCATCGTTCGCCATACCCCACACCGGACGGCCAGGCATTAGACGCGCCAGCAGCGCGTCCCACAGTTCGCGATCCAACGGATATTCTCGCGCGGCCATGGTGCCGTTGAGCACCTCCATGCCAAAAAGGTGCGTGTGTCGCTGAAAAACGCCTGCATAGTAGTCGACCACCTCCAACGGAACGCGCGTCGGGTAGGGCGGCGACCAGTTCAGGCTGATGCCGCTGGAAGAGGTACCCATAGTTTTCAAGGGCGCTGCCACGTCATACACGCGCAGCAGACTTGAGAACGCGGCGCTCTCGCCATCAAAAGGCCCGTCAGCATGGCCCGCTGTGTCAGCCGCGCGCGTCGCTTCAGCCAGCTCATAACAGGCCAGCAGATCTACATGCGACACGCCGCCACTCTCCCCTCTTCCGCCCCCTGCGAGTACGGCCACCTCTTCAGGTGAAAGACCCCGGTTCCACAGTCGGAGCGGTGCAAGATCGCCCTTGAAGACAGTTGCCCCGAGCCGTGAATCCCGTCCAATATAGGTGTAAGCGCCCTGCAGATTAAAATTGCCGGACGTGTCATTCATCCGCCCCGCCTCCTGCCCGTCCAGATACAGATATGCAATGCCGGCGCGGCGAACCCCAGCCAAATGCCGCCATTGTCCATCACGGGTATTGCTGCCGGGGGTTGCGAACAGGCTCAGGGTGCTCCCTTGACCAACAGGCGGCTGAATATACAGCCGCACTCGATTGTCGGTGTGCAGTTCCAGATTCAGGGCGCTCACAGAACTGCTGGCGTAGTTCCCCAGCAGGACGTTCCGCTCCGTGTCCGTGGTGCGGAACCACGCCTCGACCGTGAAGTCGCCCTGCGTGACCTGCTGCAGGGTCGGTGTTAGCGCGACGCGATACCCTGGTTCGACGCGCTCCCCGTGAAAAGGTCCGTTTATGTGGCCTGCTGTGTCAGCGGCCTGGGCCGGACGGTCAAAGGTGTAAGCAGCGAGCACCCCCGCCGCCAAAACGCCGCCGCCACCCGGCACCTCACCCGCAGCCAGAGACACCACCTCATCCGCGGTCAGCGCACGACTCCACAACCGCACCTCATCCAAATCGCCTTTAAACTCAGTGGCGCCGACGCGTGCATCGCGCCCGATCCAATAATCATCGCCCTGCAGCGCATATGCGCCGGACATGTCGTTTGCTTCCGCTCCTAGTTGCTGGCCATCCAGATAAAGGCAAAGCTTGCCGTTGCGCCGCAAACCCGCCACATGGTGCCATTGGCCATCGCGGGTGTTGATTGAGCCTGCAGACAGGTTGCGGTCGGTAACCGCTCCCGACTCGGATTGAAGATACAACCGCACCCGGTTATCGGTGTGCAGTTCCAGGTTTAATGACCCGGCGGTTCCAATATCATAATTTCCCATTAAGATATTCCGCTCCTTATCGGCACAGCGGAACCAGGCCTCAACCGTGAAGTCGCCCCCGGTGATCTGCCGGAAAACCGTGGTCATTGGAATTTTGAATCCCTTGGGTGTCGCTGTTCTGCTCCAATGCCACGCCGGATGATTCAGCAGCGCGAGCGCTGTTGGCGCGGATTGGCCCTGAGCCTCTAACTCGACTTCGAGATCCGTGCTGACAGAGGTGAAATCGCTAAAAAGGCTCTGCACGTGATGGTGACGCGACAACTCGTTGCCACTGATTGCCAGCATGCCCAATGCGGCTGGATTGCGGTTCTCATAGGCAGGATTGAAGCTGTCAAGCTCTGTCCAAGGATAGGTTACCTTGTCATGGTCTGTCAGAGCCAGCACCTGGTAGCCACGCTGGTGGTACTCATCGATCACCTGCTGCGGCGGGAGGCTTCCATCGCTCTGTGTGGTATGGGTGTGCAGATTGCCTTTGTACTGCTGTACTGTATCCCAATCAACCGACCTGTAAGGATCCAAGCTCAGCACCCTGACAGGAGCACCCATGCCTGTTTGAGATAACGTACTCCCTGGCAACAACACACCAACAAACAGAGAAACTGAAAACATTACGTGCATAAATGCTATTGTTGAAAAAGATTTCATAACGCAGACCTATATTCTTACCCTTCTAGCACCTCAATAGAGTTAACTGACAGCTTCCCAGTTCCAACAGTAATTTTTTATAATACGGGGAATATTTGAAAAAGTCAACGCTTAGATTACGCGTTGACTCTTTTCAGCCACCCCCGCATAATGGGTTGCAATCACGGGAACCAGCGTGTTGCTGGTCGAGCCAATGGGATGCGAGCGTGTTACGCTCAACTGACAAACACACCGGGAAAGGAATGAATGGAATGAATGGACAGAGGACGGTTTTGTGTGCATGCGTGGCGGGGGCTTTGCTGACGGCGCAAGCGCAGATTGAGGCGGTGTGGCTAACGCACCGTTCGGCCACGCCAGAGAAGACGGTGGTAAGCTGGAAGAGTATGCAGGCCGGAGCCTCGACCGTTTTATACGGCGCGGATACGACCTGCGGCCAGACAGCCTCTATCGCGGGCGACCGAGTGTTGCACCATGTAGAAATCGACACACCCCAGAGCGGGACTACGGTCTTTTATCGCGTGGAGACTGGCGAGCAAAAATCAGAAACTCGCAGCTTCCAGACCTGTCCGGAGGATGGCGTGCGCGTGGCGATCATCGGCGACTGGGGATATGCGGGCAAACCTGACCTGACAGCACTCAAAGCGGATAAACCGCACATGCTGATGACGGCTGGCGACAACGTGCCCCATGTTACGAATCCGAAGCAGGCGGGCGACAAGACGTATATCCAGCCTTTCTTGGAGCTGCTCAAATCCGAAGCAGATCTTTTCGCCGCTACGCCCTTCATGCCGATTATCGGAAATCACGACAAGCAGGTCGGCCCGCGCGTCAACAAACGACCGGGCGCAAGTTCGGAGACGTACGATATTGATGCCACCGCTTACCTGAGCGTGTTCGCGCTGCCGGGTGTTGGCTGGCGCTGGGCATTCACAATCCCTCAGGTTGACGTGACCTTCCTTGCGCTGGACATGCACCATCTCAGCGACTTCGGCACGACGTTTCAGACGTGCCACGATTTTCATCACGACTCCGAACAATTCAAATGGTATGACGAACAGACAAGCAAAACCACGTCGGGCTTTGTGGTGACGTTGCTAAATGCATCCAGCCAGTGCAGGAATCTGGAACAAGGCGCGTGGCACGAGATGTTCAGCCGTGGAACAGTGTCCATCACAGGTTTCGGCTACTACGCCGAACGCGCCGTAGAGGAAAACGGTTTTCCGTACTATAACACCTGTGTGGCCAAGCCGGGCGATGTCTACCGCGATCCCAAGGCTGTGATATGCGAGCGAGCCTCGAGCTACATGCTGCTAACGTTCGACCGGGCCAAGAAACAGATGACAGTTGACCTCAAGCGTTTGGACGGAAGCGTGATCGACACACAGGTCTATTGCCCGAAAGAGAGACGGGCGGGCGCTAAAACAATTTAGCTACGCTCTACCGGAAGACCGGCTCGGGCCTGGCCATCGCCCCCTCCATCTTATCCGGCAACCGGAACGCTTCACCCCTCTGATTGCAGAAGTACAAGCAGGACTTAGACGGCTTACGCCCGTGACCATCGGCCCAGTACCCGTAAAAATCAGGGTGGGCATTGATGGGTGCGCGTACATAGGTATGATTGCGTTCGCTGCCATCAGTAATCTTGCGAATCTCTGGCCAATTGCTACCCGCATCCTGCGTCAGCCACATGGAAATTTCACCGCCCGGGTTGTAAGGTTGCGGGCCAAGACGGGTTGGTCCGATTATTCTCCAGGCGGTGTCGCTCTCCACATATACCGAACCGGTATCATAGTTGTTACCGGATTTTATGCCGGTATTGATTGCATCCCAGCTTTTTCCGTTCCAGTGAAAGAGCATCCACTCGCGCGGCCCGTTCGCAGGTCCGGCCTCATACCCTTTACTGGTGACAACAAGAATAAGCGGATTTCCCTTTGAATCAAACTGCATGTCCTTCATGTAGACATTGAGCCCTTTGCTTTTATATTCAGCCACAAGAGCAGGACTTTCAGCTTCAGTGAGGGGTGTTTCAAGAACCTTGCCATCCACACTCTTCCAGGTTTCTCCAAAATCATCACTCTCCATGTAGTAGAGATTGGTGCGATAGTTAAGTCCCAGTCCATTGGGGTGCATATTAAAGGCAGTTCCTGTTTTGATCCCCTGCCACATGCGGCTGACTTGATAGTGGCCTCTTTCAATATAGGAGATCATTTTACGGCCACTCCACTCTGTTCCATCTGGATTGCTTGTCATCAAGAACATGCCCCGTTCAGGCGAATACCATGTGTGCATGAACATAAACCCCTTGCCCGGATAATAGAATGGTTGCGGATACGAAAAATTACCAGTATACATCAGCCGAAACCGCCGGATGTCATGCGGATTAACAGAGCGGGTGATATACGAGGGACGTCCGACTCCGTGGCTGCTGTGAAAGATCCAAATATAACCATTGGTATCCAGGTTTATAACCGGATTGTCATGCGCGTCATCCGTGTGCTTATCCATGATGCAGGTGGGGCGCGCAACCTTGCCTGTGTTATGATCAAAGTAGGAGACCATGTGAAAGAGGGTGCTGTTGTTATTATCTGTGCCGCCATAACAGAAATAGGTGCGATTGCTCTGCGCTGAGTACCAAGCCATGGGAATGTGCTTGGCGCAGTAGGTTCCCAACCCCCCGCTGTATTTATAGACATACTGGTCGCCGGATCTCTGATTATAATACCAAATGCCGTTAAAGCCAGCCCCCGGAGTGCCCATCTGCAACAGCTCTTCAGGGTCGTGCCAATACGCATCAGGACCTCCCTCAAGCTGCGATATCAGAGAAGACTCTCCAATGCCGTTGCTGTTCCAGCAGGCGATCAGGTCATTGGTCACCACACCGGTTGTTACTGCTTGGTAAACAGAGGCAACTTCACCAGCAGAGATGGGCCTGTTCCAGATCCGGATATCCTCCATCCAACCGTTCATCATGCGATCAGGTTTATCTGGAACCGCGCCGATCTGAAGCGCATACGGAAAGGTCGTCCGGTTGATTGCAGCAAGCGTTGTTGCGCGTAGCGCCCCGTTGGTATAGATCTTGATTGAACTGCCGTCATATGTGCCGATATAGTGCGTCCAGGTATTCGGTGGTGTCGGCAGTGCCTTGGCAGAGGTGTAGACGGGCGGGTTATGCTCCACCAACATGCGGACAGCTGGATCAGCATCGTAGAGATAGAGGGTAAACCCGGTTCCGGCAGCACCCATATTGAGAAATATTTGAGAGGTGCTGACAGTTGTTTTGACCCAGCAGGAGAGAGAAAAACCAGTTGGATCAATGTTTATTTCGCTCTGAGGCACCTCGTAATAGGTGTGTGCGTCAAAAAAAATCCCGCCGCCCGGCGGCCCGGCAAAGGCTGCAATCGCAAGACCGGTCATGCAGGCTATCAGCTTGAACTGCGAAATATCCATAGATTTTTTAAACTCCTCGCACCAACGCTCATCAAGTCGCGCCCCGTACAAACCAACTCCCTGCTATCGGACGAGGATTATAGTTCCTTGTGCATTGTAACTCAAAACAAACCGATTCGGTAACTCGTGAATCTTCCAGCCAGCAGGTAACGCGGCAACCGCAGAGAACGCGCCGGTCTTGGCTCCGCTCCACGCCAGCAGCGGCATCTCATCCTGACGCCTTGTCTGCCACACCTCCGAATCCTGAGCAGCCACATTGATGGTTGCCGTTGCGCCAAGGGCGATGTCGCCATTCACCACCACGCAGTCATTGGTTGTGAATTCAACTTCAACCGATAATCCACCATTCAGATTTCCACTACACCAGCAGGCGCTCAGCCAAACCTGACATACGTTGGGTTGCGCGCGAGACACAATTTTGGAGTACCTGCTCTGTCCCCCAGATCGTGCAGTGTTTGCGCGTGCGCGTAAGACCGGTATAGAGCAGTTCTTTGGTCAGAATTGGGTTATCCTGATCAGGCAAAATGACCAACACCCGGTCAAAGCCCGAGCCTTGTGCTTTGTGGATCGTCATGGCAAATACCGGCTCGTGTGCCGGAAGCTGCGCTACTCCAAATGAGCGGTAATCCTGACCATCAAGCCCCGGAAAATAGACCCGCACACTTGCGTTGTCCGCGCACTTAAAGCACAAACCAATATCACCGTTAAAGAGTTGGTTCGCATAATCATTGGCAGTGACCATAACTGGATACCCATGCTGATAGGGTTTGATCTGCATAATCTTCATCATCCGGGCATTGATATGCTCCACGCCTAACGGGCCTCGACGCACAGCACATAAAATCCGGAAAGAATCAAAACAGCGGAAGGCCTCGGCAATGTTTGGTGCCTTGACAAAACTGGCAAACCTCGTGTTCTGCTTCAAAATACGCTTAAGATCTCCCGCGCAGTTCCAAACATCCTCTATGACCTCATAAGACAAGGCACTCTCATCCGTATCTTTGATTGATTTCAAAAGCGAGACAACACCCGCGGCATCCCCGGTATTGATCAGATCTTTAAGTTTACCAATCTCAGTATCATCACCGAAACGATGGGATTTTTTAAGGCAGGCAACCGCCGAATGGTCTTTCCATGCCCTGTAGATATCGCCCAGCACCGCCCCCATCTCAACCGCTGCCAGCTGATCCTTGTCACCGATCAGAATAACTTTTGCGCTCTTAGGGATGGCTGAGAATAGTTTGATCGTCATCGCCAAATCTGCCATTGAGACCTCATCTACAACAACAACATCTGTCTCCAACAGCTTGTCCCCGGAGTAGGTACAGGCACCGGTGCCGGGGTTATATCCCAGCAGACGATGGACTGTAGAGTAGCTGACCGGCAAGGTGTCAGCAGCTGGATCTGTTAAAGACAAGAGCAGCTGTTCACGCACATCACCACGGATGTTATGACGAAACTCAGCATCAACCGCCTCCTTCATCCGCGCCTGCGCCTTACCGGTCGGAGCACACGCATGGATACGCAGATGCGGATTGCGTCGCAGCAGCTCGGTGATGATCACACATAGGATTGTAGTCTTGCCAGTGCCGGGTCCCCCGGTAATAATATTAAACGGATTGTCTAAGGTTGACTGCACAGCTGCAACTTGCCATTTATCCAGCTTGAATGATTCAATCAGAAGCTCAGCCGAGTTTATTTCTTGAGCGGGCGGCAGCTGCATCTTAATGCGTTCATTCAGCTGTTCGGCCAGACGCACCTCATAGTCATGATAGCGGTGGAGATAGATACGGCTGCCCTCGACAATCAAAGGCTTATACTCGCCACCCCCCCGCCCCACAGCGCAGGCGCACGATGCCGCGTCAAGGACACCCCAACAACTCTGCGCATCCAGCTCCATATCATCTTCAGCTTCGATTGTGAGGATATCGGAGAGGCGACTCACCATTGCATAATCAAGACAGATATGTTTGGCACAGATAGAGTGTTGAGCGACTAAGGCGGCCACTAAAAAGAGCCGTTCATCCATCCCGTCCGTAAACATCTGTTCAATGCGGCAGGCAAAATGCCATGCGTACAAATCCAGTGCTCCAGCATCTTTCAGTGCCCTCAATTTCTTCTTTATCATGTTCATAAGTTATTCCTCATGCGTTTTGCCGTTCTGTCAAAACTCTTTGCGGTTGACGATGCTGTGCGACAATGTTGACCGACGATTGGGATCATGCGGGGGCTCGTCAACCAACATCGTCGCCATCGTCAACCAAAGGCGAAGCCGAACATTGTAGGTCCGGTTTCCAACCGGACATGTCCGATTGGAAATCGGACCTACATTGCTCCCGCGCAAAATGCGCGACCTCTTCACTCGCGCACTTCTTCACTCCGCGCTCAGCGCGGATCTAGGCCCTTACCAAAGAGCAATAAAATATGTTGTCGGTGGCCAACCCTAATCTTAATCCTCGTCTTAATCTTAATCCTCGTCTCTTTCGGTCTGCCCAGATCACCGCTGTTTGATTAGGATTACTCACCCTCCAACTCGTAACTTTCCCAAATCGTGCTATTCATAAATCAGCCATCGCTAGTGCTATTCCGCGTCGCGGAATCATATAATTCTTAGTCGCTTAAGCGACTAGAAAAAACAATTACTTGTTCTTTCCAAAAATTTGTTTATCGGCCTTAGTGCGGCTTGTTTCGCAATCATCCACCGCATAGCGGCGGATATACTTCGCAATCATCCACCGCATAGCGGCGGATATACTGTCTTGCTATCAGTATGTCCGCTGCTATGCGGTGGACAGAAATTACATCCCCCCAAACGCGCAGCGTTTGTTACTAAAGCAGCGGGCTCTTAATCGCAAATTTCTCAGTAAGGGCAAAGACCTCTCGCACATCACACAAACTCATTTGGTTGCGACGACCAGCTGCTTTAGCACATCACACAAACTCATTTGGTTGCGACGACCAGCTGCTTTAGCACATCACACAAACTCATTTGGTTGCGACGACTAGCTGCTTTAGAACTTCAACACCCGCCGCCACTCGCGCAGCTCCTCTTCACCCGGGCGATGGCTAAAAACGCCACGCTCAGCATCCACCCCTCTGACAAAGAAATAATATCCACCGCCAAAATGCTTTTCATAGGAAAATTCATGACCAAGGGTCAGCCTTAAATGCTCATACAGAGCCACGCCATAGACAATTGACTGGAACAGGTAACCTGTACGCAGCATGGTATCTTTCAAATATGCAGCGGAGTAATCAGGCAGTGCGTCGGTCTTCCAATCCGCGTAATAATAACGGCCCCCTTTGCGGAAGAGCAGATCAACAAAGCCGATCATAAAGCCTTTACGCTTGTCCGCTGATGAGCTGAAAGAGAGGCCGATCTTCTCAAAAGGTGCCAGGTCGATTGTCTCCGGCACCGGAAAGTAGAAGCTCCATTCGTGCTTTGTATCATGCAGGGGAATTGACGCAAGCGAAAAATCATCCGCTAGAGTTCGGTTAACAACCGATGAGAACATATCCTGCATGCGCTCCTTGCGGGCATCAATATCTCTGCTAAAAAGGTTGTATTGATTACGTTCGGCCATCCACTCAATCTGCTCACTCCAGGTGGACGGATCGCCAAAGTCAATCCGCTCAAAGATCTCATGCATGCACAGCCCCATATTCTTCCCCCGGGGCAGTGGATCCGGCAGCGGCAGGGCGCTGCCGATAACATCCGTCGCCGCGCCCTCATCATGTCCCGACTGAGCCAAACCAGAGCCATGTAAAACCATGCTGCTGTAGCTCATCACCGAGAAAGAATTTTCAACCCGAGGACACGACGCGGGTGCTTCCAGTTCGGGTGCTTGCTCTGCACCCTGAAATCGCACCCCCGAAGATGCTCCTAATGTCGATTCAGTGCGTTCAACCACCTCCGCAATATCACCAAAGGGCTGTGCTTTACCAGGCACCTCTAATTCAGTCAATACAGGTGCCTCAGGGCTGCCGAAACCCAATGTCCCCTCCCTGATTTTACCCAGGTAGTTAAAGGCATTTTCACCCTTTTGGTGCTTCACATTGCCTGCCAGCAGGATACAGTAGTTGGCCGCGCGTGTCATCGCGACATAGAGCTGCCGTATTTTCTCAGAGAGCTTCTCCCAAGCTATGCGATCCTTATATTCAATCTTGGCCGCCACACTGATGGGCAGATAGATCTGCCCATCAACTTGATGCACAGTATCAAAGCTTTCCTTTCTGCCCGAAACATTCGTCGACAGCGACAGCGTTGGACAGACCACAATCGGAAACTGCAGCCCCTTGCTCTTATGAATCGTCATAATCGTCACTGCCAGCCGATCACTCTCCAGCCGCTCTTCATACTCCTCACTTTTAAGATCAGGATCAGAGATCTGATTTTGCAGAAAGCGCAGCAGCCCCTCAGGATGAAGCATGGCGCGCCTCTCTTCGGCATTCAGGATCTCGACCAGCTGCCGGTAATTTGTCAGCCTGCGCTCGCAATCTTCCTGCTTCGCTACATTCGAGAAGCCGTTGAATACCTTCATAAAGCGCGCCAAGGCCCGGAAAACACCGTGCTTCCGCCACTCACTATGTAACTGCTGAAACTTCTCTGAAACTTCTGCCAACGCACCCTCGTCGCTCTTCCATTGGTCAATCTCCGCGACACTCTTTCCGCCCCAGCCGCTGAGCAGTGCCGCCCGCACCTCACGCACCTGCGATGGGTTCAAAATCGCTGATAGAATATGATACAGATCCGTGGCATCCTGAGATTTAAAGACATTGCCGGACTTATAGATCACAGCCATAACCCCTCGGCTGGCGAGGTATCGCTTAATTTTTCCACACTGCAAATTTGTATCCACCAGCACGGCAATATCCTTGGGCTGAATGCGTCGCAGCGGTCTATCCTTCTCATCAAAAGCCAACTCTTCATCCATCAGCAGCTCAACAATCTGCTCGACCGCCTCGCTCAAGAAATCAGCTTCAACATTACTCTTTGAAACCGGCTTGTCTTCATCATCACCTCTAAACCAAACCAATTTAAAGGGTTTGTCAATGGCTACCCCATTCCGCAACAGCTGAGGACGTGACTTGTCACCAAAGCCTGAGGGGTGATACTCAATCAAATTCTCCAAAAATGAACGCGGCGGCTCAAAGAAACGATTGACCGACTCTATCAGCTCCCGTGATGAGCGGTAGTTATTGGTCAGTGTATAGCGATGCTCTGCCGGCACCCTCTTCCTGGCATCGAGATAGGCATAAATGTCCCCCCCGCGAAAAGCGTAGATCGCCTGTTTAGGATCGCCGATCATAAAGAGCTGCGACCCTTCGACATTGAACGCTGTATTAAAAATCTCATACTGCACTGGATCGGTGTCCTGAAACTCATCTACCAGTGCAACCTTATAGGTTTTGCGCAGCATCTTGGCAAGAGCTGAATCCGAGTTACCCCCCATCGCATCTCTCATGCGTACCAGTAGATCATCAAAGCCCATCATCTGCGCGCGCTGCTTGCGCGCCTCAATGCCGGATTTCTCATCATTTAAAAACTCTAACAGTTCATACAGCGTGCGGTTTTTCAAAGCATCCTGATAGGCGATAATGGCTGCCACCAACTCCTCTGCATTTTTTTTAGCTGTGGCGTCACTCAGCTTACCACTCTCAATCATCTGCTTGAGGCTGTCATGATCCTGTGGCTCTTCTAAAAAAACTGTGGCCTGCTCCAGTGCATCTTTAAACCCTGACTTTCTTTTTGGCGGCGTTGTATCTTTTATGAGCTTACAAACTATCTGATAAGCAGCATCCTCCTCCAGCGCTGTTTCAACTACGGGTTGCGGCTGTTTCATTGCGATGGCGGCAAAATTGCGCAGAGTCTTTAAATCAACCGCCGGAGCGCAGTCACGTGAAAGACGACTCCGATAGAAGTCATCGACCGCCTCCTGCAACATACTATGCATATCCGGATTCAGCTCACAATCAAAAGAGGCCCCGCTCTCAAAGGCGAATTCACTCAAGGCCCGCTTACAGAAACCATGAATGGTGAAAATCGTCGCTTCATCAAAGGCACTCAAGGCCATGCGCAGATTGTTGATCTCGCTACCCTGCGCCTCACCCCCCGCCTTCTCAACCGCATCCGCCAGCTCCGCTCTGATGCGGCTGCGCAGTTCAGCGGTGGCCGCCTCCGTAAAGGTTACAACTAGTATTTCCGATGTTTTATAACCGCAGGTTTCAATGAAACGCCGATAAAGCCGCTGAATATTGTAGGTTTTACCGGTTCCGGCATTGGCTTCAATCATAGTCGAACTGACCGTGCCGGTTAGATCCAGTGCTTGAACATCAAAAGCTTTACTCATTTTCTAACCTCCATCACAGCCCCTAACACATCTTTTGCGAGAGCTTGGAACTCAATCAGCGCAGTGTCAACAAGTTCCTCCCCGAAGATTGAGCGCGCCACTTCATCAGCCCCGGAGCCGGGTGCATAACCATCAACACGCCACTTTTTCAGGATTTCCTCCGGGAGTAATTCCTGGTTTTTACTCAAAGCCGACCAGCAGACATTCATATCAAAACAGAGCGGACGGCGCAGCCCTTTCCAGTACCACTCAATCAGAGCATCAAGTTTAATGCGTGCCGTAGCTGCGTCAATGCCGGCATAGTTGGCACGCTGCACCCGATTGCCTTTTTTATCGTAAGACAAATATATGGTTTCAAGGTTCTCTGTTTCACCGCAGGCGCACCAGGCCAGATGGTAAAGTGTCGCCCGCAACACATCTTTGCCCTTCTCGCCGGAGGGGCGCATCAGTATCTGCCTGCCATTATCACAGCGTGAATCAAACTTAACATGCAGCGCGATATTGCTCAGCGGAATTGTCCGCTGCTCCGATTGACAGTGTACCGGATCTCCCATTGTATGCAGCTCCTCTTTGAATGCATTCAGCACCTGCTCTGTGTCCCGGCGCAGTTCACCGTCATAGACAGGTAGTGCGCCGGAGCGATAAGTGGCCTCAAATCTATCATTAAAGCCACTGCCATCACCTCTTACAACACCATCAAAGAGTGTACTGTTCAAATTATAGCGCTCCAGAGCGTCGAGTTCGAAGAGCTCCTCATCCGAGGGTGTAGCAGCGTCACGGATGCTGACCGAGGCACCAACCCGCTCCTTATAAAACCAGGCAGCCGGCGAACTGAAGAATGCCAGCAGCTGGTGCAGCTCAACTTCGCCCACCTTTTCATCGGGTAGCAGATCAGACAGCTGATCCTTTGTCACCTGCGGTTGGCTCGCGCCACTGATCTGTGCGGCAACACGATAGTTGCTCCGTGAAAAATTCGCCAGGCCGGTTGCGCGCCCCTTTTCGAAATATCGCGGACTGAAGGGGTGCAGCGGATGCTCAACCACGACCATCTTTTTATCACCCGGGCAATAGAGTGCCACACTGTCCAGCAACTCGCTGACAACAATCGCCGGCGGCAGTTCAGCGTTATCCTTTTGGGAGCGACCGGTGTAGCAGATAATCAGGCGCTCCGAGGCTGCCAGCAGCGCCTCTAAAAAGGCATAACGCTCTTCATCCTTAGCCGAAACATCTCCGAGTCTGTGTTCAATGGCAGTGAGGTCAAACCCCGGCCGCCGCTCAACATGCGGATACTCTCCGTCATTCATGCCCAGCATACAGATGACCTTGGCCGGGAGAGTGCCGAGCTGTTTGAACTGACCGAATGTGATGCGCCCGGAAACCGCATTATCAGAGATTGCCGCGCTCTCCATCGACTCCCGCAAGAGCGCCATCAGAACTGAAAACGAAAAATCAGCCTGGGTTGCGCGGCTCTGCTCAACATTCCACTGCAGCTTTGCCAAGCTCCGCTGCAAGGCGCAGATACCAGCCGAACTCTCATCACAGAAGAAAGTTGAAATAACGCATTTGAGAGCGGCCATCCACTCCGAAGCACTACGTAATGTATTGTTGTCACACAGGCTGCGCAGCTCAATCAACTGCTCAATTAACTCCGCCAAAGCCCCGGCTAACCTCGCATTACCCTCGGCGGTTTCCTCTGGAATGCACTGATTCTCTCCAATGGAAATCGCGTTAAAACCAACACCCGACATTGATGCGCCCAGTATTAAACGGTCAAGCGCAAAGGCCCATGTGTGCAGATATTGATCTGATGCCCCCAGCTCCTGCTTAAATGCTCCGTCAACACCCCAGGCCAGATTAACCCGTTTCAAAAGCACGGCAGCATCCATGAGATCCTTTTCATCAAGACCAAAGGTGGAGCGAATGCAACCAAATGATAAAAGATCCAGAATCTCCGAGGCTTTGAAACGTCCCAGCGCCGTGGTTAGCAACTTCAGAAAGGCGCGGCACTCGAGATACTCCTCCGCCACACTCTTATCTGCTATGTGATAGGGCAGCGGATTGTCTGAAGCCTCTCCAAAGACAACATCGATAAAAGGGGCGTAATCTGCTGGCTTAGGCAACAGGACGCGCACATCCTTAGGCTCCAGACCTTCAATCTCCCGAAAGGCGCGAATTATCTGATCCTTAAGCACCTCGACCTCGCGCATCGCAGAGTGGCACACATGCACTGAGAGCGAATCATGCGACCCTGACCAGGGCTCCCTGCGTCGCACATTCTGCTGAATGTCGCGCCGGATCTGACGCAGTAAAGTCTCTTCATCGCCATCATTGAACCTATAGAAGTGCGCTTCACTCTCATAGTCCCAGACCCGCTCAAGCATCATTGCAAAGAAGTCACGGCCCACGCGTCCCATACCACCCAGCAGCGGGTTGCATTGATAGTCATAGAAAGCCGATAAACTCTGGTCAAGCCCCGCTCCCACAGTCAGCTGCTCCTTGAGCAGCGCCTTTTCGCTTTTAACATCATCCCAAAGCGACTCGCACGGATTAAGCATGAAAAAATGAACATCCGTTGATTCAGCGAATTTCTGCAGAACCTGCACATGGCAGAGCGGCAGGGCCGTAACACCGAAGAAATAATAGCTTTGCTGACGCGGCTTGAAATCTTTTTCGGGCGACTTCATAAACTCTTCACAGAGAGCTGAAAAGTAATCGCTGCGCTCGCTGGTCAGGGAGACCCACAACTCCCGCTGCCAGGGCTCATCTTCATGGTTGCTCACCAACTCCCCCTGCTCCCACGCCTGCAGCATCTCCTGACGGTAGGTCATATAACTATCAAAGAGGCGCGCGAGACGTTTCGCCAACTGCCAGCACTTCAGCTCATCGCCAGCGACAAACCCCGTCACGCGGGGCTCCTGACAAGTTTTCAGCCACTCAAAAATTTCCCATACCACCACCTCCGGTATAAAGGTTGACTGATCAGTTTCGGCCTGCACACCGCGCATCGGATTAAAGATATGACTGTAAATAAAACGTCCTGGACGCAGAAACTCAATTTGCGGACACAACCCCCGGCTTTTTGCAATCTCCAGCGAGAGCCACTTGGCCAGGCCGCTGTTTGGGACAACAACGGTCTCCTCAGCAAAAGGATCACGCGAACCCGTAAAAAGCAGCTCCCCAAGTCGACCGGCCAACTTTTGAGCATCATTTCCATGATAAAGATAAAATGACATTTTTTCTCCAGCGCAGAATTATTATTTGTAAAAATTACACTTGAGACAGGTGAAAATCAAGTAACGCAATCAGAAAACCTTGACTCTTACCCCAGCTTTGGATTTTTGTTTTCGTACCGAACTCCTATGTATGGTAATGTTTATACTTTTAGAGTTTCTGTGTCAACCATATTTGGTTAATATTTCGATAATTAAACTCTGAAGCTGAACAACTCACTCCGCGCACTGGGTGCGGAGTGGAATGACCTTGCGGCGCAAGCGTAAACTTTGTCGGAGTAAGAAGTGCGGGAGTGCGTGAGTGAAGAGGTGGTGCTGTCGGCGCGGGAGCAACGTAGCTCCGATTTCCAATCGGACATGTCCGGTTGGAAACCGGAGCTACTGAAGTTCGGCTTTGCCTCTGGTTTACGATTGCGGCGACGATGTTGGTGGACGATTTTCAGGGGCGGGGCTTTTTAATCGTCATCCGCTATCGTCGCACAGCATCGCCGGCCGATGTCGCTCACGGCGCAAAACGAAGCTTTGAGCCGGAAGCGTGCTCTTTGCTTTCTGGCCGATTATTGAGAAGTTATCTTTGTTTCCCCAAACGCGAAGCGTTTGTTACTAAAGCAGCGGGCTCTTAATCATAATTTTTTTTGAGGGCGAAAATCTTCCACACATTACACAAACTTTTTTGGTTACGGCGACTAGCTGCTTTAGGTGTAGTAGCCGCTCTACGAGCGGCACTTTGCAGCAGGCTCATGAAAAGCGCGCCCTGAGGTGTAGGGTTGCTTCCAGCATGTCCGCCGTAGCCTTGGCGAAGGAGGATAAAGCAATTAGCGGCTGCCGGGCGTTTGTTCGCCAAAGGCAAGCCATGGGGTTTCAAGATCTTTGTTTGGCTCATCCGTCTTCGTCCCGCAAGCGGAACTACGCCGGACAAGTTCCGCCAACCCTACACGTTTCCACTTTAATGAAACCTGTGTGTCGAACGACTGGCACGAACGCGCTACGTTGTTTTTGAGGTGAAAAATCTTAGAGGTGAAAAATAGGCGTCCACCGCATAGCGGCGGACATACTGAAAGCACAGTATATCCGCCGCTATGCGGTGGATGAGTGCGCAGCACAGTATATCCGCCGCTATGCGGTGGATGAGTGCGCAGCACAGTATATCCGCCGCTATGCGGTGGATGAGTGCGCAGCACAGTATATCCGCCGCTATGCGGTGGATGGTTGCGAAGCACAGTATATCCGCCGCTATGCGGTGGATGAGTGCGCAGCACAGTATATCCGCCGCTATGCGGTGGATGAGTGCGCAGCACAGTATATCCGCCGCTATGCGGTGGATGGTTGCGAAGCACAGTATATCCGCCGCTATGCGGTGGATGAGTGCGCAGCACAGTATATCCGCCGCTATGCGGTGGATGAGTGCGAAGCACAGTATATCCGCCGCTATGCGGTGGATGATTGCGAAGCACAGTATATCCGCCGCTATGCGGTGGATGAGTGCGCAGCACAGTATATCCGCCGCTATGCGGTGGATAATTGCGAAGCACAGTATATCCGCCGCTATGCGGTGGATGGTTGCAAAGTATATCCGCCGCTATGCGGTGGATGATTGCAAAGTATATCCGCCGCTATGCGGTGGATGAGTGCGCAGCACAGT
>JAQUCE010000069.1:0-2637 GCA_028686345.1 Kiritimatiellia bacterium | reverse complement strand
ATATCCGCCGCTATGCGGTGGATGGTTGCACAGTATATCCGCCGCTATGCGGTGGATGGTTGCACAGTATATCCGCCGCTATGCGGTGGATGGTTGCACAGTATATCCGCCGCTATGCGGTGGATGGTTGCACAGTATATCCGCCGCTATGCGGTGGATGGCCGCAAAACAAGCCGCAATAAGGCCCGCCAGACAACTTTTTGCAAAGAACAATTAATATCATTTGCACAATCATTTGCACGACAACTGACAAATGATATAATGCCGTTATCTTAAATAAAATTTTAGCAATATATTATAGTGTTGAAGGCAAGAATGTCAGTCAGTATTTAAATAAAAGCAATTATTTTGAAATTATTACCGTACTGGGAGCTTTTTTCTGTAATGTATAGGTGTCGTATTATTAACAATAAGGAGCATCTATGAAAGAGAAGAAAGTAACAGAAGAACTTCGGCTGGAGTATATCACTACCCTGACTGAAATCGCTGGTCTGGCAATAGACCGAGATTACCACCTGCCAACCACTATAGGAATAAATTGCCTGCGGAGCCCTGAGGATGCCGAAGAGTCCAAGCAACTCGTGGCGCGGACCAACATCCAGCTGGATGATGGTTGCAACAAACTGCGCGCCATTGAACAAAGCTCAAATGGTGCCATAGGCATCCCCGCGCTCTTCGGCACAGACCTGCCAAACCCCATCCGTATTGCAATCGCAATTCTGGCGGGCAAAGCAACATCAGGTGCATGGCCCCATGCAACACATTGTGTCGGCACAATGCTGCAACCCTCTGCAGGCACTAGCCCCAAAGATCTTCTTTTGGTGCGTGAGTCCTTCAGTAAGAGCGGAGCTCTGCGTCCACATATCCATTGTCGGCTAGCTCGGGTCATTGATGAGATCTCAGACCTCACTCTGCGTGAGAGCTCATATCGGCGGCTGCTTGCACTGGAACCTGATTATGAATGCGAGGAGTTCTTTAACACCTAACAAACAAAGCTAATATCATTTGCGCGATAAATGACAAATGATATCATGCCATTGCCTTCAGCTTTATTTTAACAATCTGAAATAGAGCTGAAGGCAAGATTGTCAGTCAGTATTGAAAAAATCAATCTTTGAAAGGTGACACATGAAGCAAAACGAAAACACAACAACTCTGAGCCGGGCTCAGGGCTGCCTACTGGGTCAGCTTGCCGGAGATGCCCTTGGAAGCCTAGTGGAGTTCGAAACATCAGACACCAATGCAGCCATCTGCGGGGCGCTCCTGGGCGCGGTGTACGGCCTGGATGCCATACCTGCCCAATGGGTCGAGCGAGTTCTGAACTGCCGCCCTGAAGCCGGAGCTCCCAATGTCAAGAACCCGCGACCAGAGTGCTTCTGGCCGGTGAATGCTTTAGAGCTGGCAAAACAATTGCTGTGTGGCAAATAGCAGCCACTGATTACGCAATTATCCGAGTAGAGATGAATTCAAAGGAGAGACGTATTATGAAAAAAATGTGGCAAGCTATCAAAAAGCTTTATAACTCCCTATTTCAGTCAGGCATAAAAAGGGGTAGATGGTCAGATCTTACTAAAGAAGAGCGACTCAGAGCCAAAGCCATGATGTATGGGGCTGGCGCAAGAGGAACTATTCAGCCGAATGAAGAGGGTAACATTGTTATCGAATACTTAGAGCATAAAAAAGATGACAACGAACCAGCAGCATCCCGCGGGGATGCAGGCGTTTAGGGGTTTAGGCTGTAGGAGTTTAGGGCTGCTCCCTAACAACAACTTTGGCGTAAATTTTGTCGGAGTAAGGAGTAAGAAGTGCGCGAGTGCGCGAGTGAAGAGGTGGTGTTGTCGGCGCGGGAGCAACGTAGCTCCGATTTCCAATCGGACTGTCCGGTTGGAAACCGGAGCTACTGAAGTTCGACTGCGCCGTCGGTTTACAATAACGGCGACGATGCTGGTAGACGATTTTCAGGGGCGGGTTTTTTAATCGTCATCCGCTATCGTCGCACAGCATCGCTGGCCGATGTCGCTCACGGCGCAAAACGAAGCTTTGAGCCGGAAGCGTGCTCTTTGCTTTCTGGCCGATTATTGAGAAGTTATCTTTGTTTCCCCAAACGCGAAGCGTTTGTTACTAAAGCAGCGGGCTCTTAATCATAATTTTTTTTGAGGGCGAAAATCTTCCACACATTACACAAACTTTTTTGGTTACGGCGACTAGCTGCTTTAGGTGTAGTAGCCGCTCTACGAGCGGCACTTTGCAGCAGGCTCGTGAAAAGCGCGCCCTGGGGTGTAGAGTTGCTTCCAGCATGTCCGCCGTAGCCTTGGCGAAGGCGGATGAAGCAATTAGCGGATGCCAGGTGGTTGTTCGCCAAAGGCAAGCCCTGGGATTTCATGATCTTTGTTTGGCTCGCAGAGCCAACCCTACACATTTCAACTTTTCATGAAACTTGTATGTCGCACGACTGGCGCGAACGCGCTACGTTGTTTTTGAGGTGAAAAATCTTAGAGGTGAAAAATAGGCGTCCACCGCATAGCGGCGGACATACTGAAAGCACAGTATATCCGCCGCTATGCGGTGGATGATTGCGAAGCACAGTATATCCGCCGCTATGCGGTGGATGATTGCGAAGCACAGTATATCCGCCGC
>JAQUCE010000068.1 GCA_028686345.1 Kiritimatiellia bacterium | reverse complement strand
AAATACCCTTATCCTTTCGCGGAGATTGCCAGTCGCTTTGCTCCTTGCCTCATCTTCGATGATGCCCTACTACGCTACGCTTCGTTTCGCGGGCAAAAAACTCTGTGTCTCTGTGAGAGATAAAAAATTGGTTGCCTGCCTGTGCGTAGCACGCAAGACAGGCGGCGACTGTCCACTTTAGTACCTCTTTTCTTAAATCCTATCATGTTTGCGAAAGATTTTGCGACTTTTGCGTTTTTTTGCGGCTAAACATAGCGAAGCAAAGGAAAAAAGGAATAGCCGCAAAAAGGCGCAAAAGCGAAGCTCGACTTGTCCGGGCGTAGCTATTGCGAAGCCTGAAGCCGGAAGCGTGCTTTTTGTTCTCTGGCCGGCTATTGAGAAGGTACCTTCGTTTCCCGGAACGCGGGTTTTTTGTTACCGTAGCAGCGGGCTCTTAATCACAAACTTCTCAATGAGAGCGAAAATCTTTCACACATCCCACAAACTCATTGGGTTTTGTAGACTAGCTGCCTTAGTGTAGTAGTCGCTCTACCAGCGACATCGGCTGACCAGGGTGCATAATTTGAGCAACCGCCTGCCGCCCGCAGTCGCCCGCATAGCGAACGACTTCCTTGTTTCGCGCCTACCGTGTGACAGGCCAGCGTCATCACAGTTGAAACATGTAGGGTTGGCGGCATTTGTCAGGCGTAGTTCCGCCATACCACGGCGCAGCCCTGCTTGCGTGCGAAGCCGGGTTGCGGGCGAAGCCAGATTGCGGGCGAAGCCGGGTTGCGGACGAAGACGGATGAGCCAAACAAAGATCATGAAAACCCACGGCTTGCCTTTGGCGAACAACCGGCCGGTGCTCACTAATTGCTTCTGAGAAGCAACTCTACACCCCAGGGCGCGATTTTCACATGCCTGCTGCAAAATGCCGCTCGTAGAGCGGCTACTACACCGCACGACAACCCTTGAACTCCGCAGTGCAGCGCATGTGTAGTAGTCACTCGACCAGCGACATCGGTGGACGATGGTGTGCGACGATGTTGGTGGATGATTGGGAACACGCGAGGCTCGTCGGTCAGCATCGTCGGTGCTATCGTCAACCGAAGGCGCGGTCGACCTCGGTGGTTCCGGTTTCCAACCGGACATCTCCGATTGGAAATCGGAGCTACGTTTTTAGCATACCCTACTGATCGCTGCTGGCTGGGTTGAGAGGGGCCTTGTTTTTTGCGACAGAAATTGAGAGAATAGCGACAAATGCGGGCGGTGCAGGTCAGCGGCGAGCATCTGAAGACAAAGGCAAGGAGTTAGGAACCAGAGTGAGAACCCCAGCAGGCAAATTCAAGATTTGGCGACTTTTATTTGGTTTGGCCTTGCTGCCGCCCTGCGTGGCCGCCACCTTGGCGCTACTGGAGGCTATGAATGCGGCAAGCAGTTCGAGCTCTGTTTTTTCGGTTGAAACCATCGCTCTGGCTGCCGGTTACGCGCTCTGGCTGGTGCTTTGGTTTTTTCTGCCGCGCCCGGCTAAAACCTATATCCTGGGCCACGAGCTGACCCATGCGCTCTGGGCACTGCTGTTTGGCGCTAAGGTCAGCAAACTCAAGGTCTCCGGCAAAGGGGGAAGTGTCTCGCTCTCCAAAACTAATCTCTGGATCATACTCTCCCCCTACTTCTTCCCGTTTTACACCTTTGTCGTGATTGTGCTCTGGCTGCTGGCAAGGATCTTGATTAAACCCGTGCCCTTCAAGCCGATCTGGTTCTTTCTGATCGGGTTGACCTGGAGCTTTCACGCCTGCTTCACACTGAACACACTTTTGATCAAACAGCCCGACATACAGATCTATGGCCGCATCTTTTCCTATACGATCATCTATCTGATTAACCTGCTCCTGATTGCAGCCTGGCTGATCTTCGCCACCACAGCCACGGCAACGGGCATCTATGAATCATTTGCAACGCATACCCTTGCCATCTACACACTGCTATACCAGCAGGGCGCATGGGGTTTTTCCAAGGCGGTTGGAGTTGTGAAGGCGTGGTTTGATTAGGATTACGATTAGGAGTGTGATTAGGAACCCTAAACGCCTACAGCCTGAAAACCTAAACTCCTACAGCGCTATTCCGCGGGGTGGAATCATATAATTCGGCGTAGCCGAATTATTCTTAGCTGCTTAGGCGACTAGATTCGCTAACGCGCACGTCCCTGGGAGCGCCGACGTCCTCGTCGGCATTGCTGAGACTAAAACCGACGAGGACGTCGGCGCTCCCAAAACAACCACTACACCGAACAGCAACCCTTGCACTCCGTAGTGCAGCGAAGGTGTAGCAGTCGCTCTACCCGCGACATTGGTTTACGATACTGTGCGACGATGTTGGTGGACGATTGGGAACATGCGGGGGCTCGTCAACCAGCATCGTCGCCGCCATCGTAAACCGACGGCATAACCAAGCTCCAGTAGCTCCGGTTTCCAACCGGACATGTCCGATTGGAAATCGGAGCTACGTTGCTCCCGCACAAAAGGCTCCATCTCTTTAACTTACCCATTTACGCACTCATGCACTTTGTCGAAGCGAAATAGTGCGCCGCATTTTTAGGGGTATAAAAACAAAGGGGCAAAAAACCCTGCGGCCACGAGGCTGCAGGGTGTTTTCAAATTACTGCCGATTGCTTTGCTATTCTCTCAACTCCTGCTGTAAAAAAGAAGTTCAGATAAATCTTTTCTGCTGGCAAGATGTTTGCACTGCTCAATTATCACTTTTACGGCAACTTCTCAGTAACCCGCTATTGAGAAGTCACCTTCGTTTACCCAAACGCGAAGCGTTTGTTACTGTAGCAGCGGGCTTATAACCATTAATTTTTCCCTGAGGGCGGCGAACTCCCGCACATCACACAAACTCTTTTGGTTGCCTGCCTGTGCGTAGCACACAGACAGGCGGCGACTAGCTGCTTTAGCCTTCAACCACAAAGACTTTGATTGAGGTGCTGACCTCGGCGTGCAGCTTGACAACAATATCAAACTCGCCGGTTTCTTTGAGGTGCTCCTCCATTATAAGTTGTGATTTGTCGATTGAGACCTTGCCGTCTTTCTCAATCGCCGCAAGCACATCGCCTGGTGTGATTGAGCCGTAGAGGCGTGAGCCATCCACAGTTTTCGCGGTAATTGTCAGTTTGAGCCCGCCGACTTTACCGGCCTTGGTCTTAGCCTCACTCAACTGGATTTTCGCCAGCTCATCGCGCTCTTTACGCAGCTTCTCCAGGCGGCGTTTAGCGCCCTCTGTGACAGGGGCCGCGAGATCTTTAGGTATCAGAAAGTTACGTGCGTAACCCTCGGCAACCTTAACAATGTCGCCTGCTTTTCCCAGGTCTTCGACATCACATAACAAGAGTAATTCTGTAGCCATTTTATTTGCTTCCTTCTCTCAAACTAGGCCATGAGGCCCATATTGCGCGCACGACGGACACCGGTTTTGATTTTGCGTTGTTGCGCAGCCGTGATGCCGGTGATACGGGCGGGTATAATTTTACCGTACTCAGTCACGAAACGACGCAAAAGATCAATATCATTTGTATCAACCACTGAGTGGGGCTCAAGAATCTGCGCGCGTTTACGGATAGCGCTGTTGTTATCTCTGTCTCGATCTCTGTCTCTGTCTCTGTCTCTGTTACCTCTGTGCATTGCCATAAAAGTTAACTCCTTTTCAAAATTACGTGTTAGAACGGAAGGTCATCGTCATCACCCAGATCATCAAGATCCGGGGATTCGTGCTTCGGTGAATTCAAATCAGCGGCTCCCGTCGCTTGCGATGCGCCGGGGTGCTCCGATCCTCCGCTGTCAGTGCGCCTGCTGCCATCCGGCATGAACTGAACGCGGTTGGCGCGCACACGCAGTTTGCTGCGTTTCTCGCCCTGCTGATTAGTCCATTCATCGAGCTGCAAACGTCCCTCAACCAGAATCAGTCTTCCTTTGGTCAGATACTGGCAACAGATTTCGGCCTGTTTATTCCAGACCACGACATCGACAAAGCAGGTAGTTTCCTGAGCCTCGCCATTTTTGTCTTTCCATTGCTCGGAGACTGCCAGCCCTAGATCAGCGACCTTAACTCCGGAAGCAGCCTGCTTCAGTTCGGGGTCACGGGTCAGCCTGCCCATCAATATCACTTTGTTAAATGACGCCATTGAACACCGTCCTTAATTTACACTGGTCAATTATTCATCTTCAACGCTCACAGCGCTTTCCTCTAATGCGGCTTCAGCCGCAGCGGCGGCTTTGGCCGCTTCGCGAACTTTAGCATCCTCAGCCTGCTGTACCAGCATTGCTTCAAGGCGCTCATCCACTGCTAAAATTTGAACCCGGAAAACCTCATCAACCAGCTTGTAGCGTCGGGTCAATGCTGCAATCGACGTGGGAGCAAGCTCGAACCTGATTTTCACAAAAACCCCATTATCGCGCTTTTTCATTGGGCGTGCAAAGGTTTTTTTGCCGAGCACCTCGGTGCTCAGTATTTTGCCGGACAAATTTGTGATTTCAGCGGTCGCTGATTCAATTGCTTTATCCAGTACCTCATCTCGCGCCGATCCGGCGAAGATGTATAAGCCATCGTATTTCTTCATGATGGAATTCCTATTCCTTACTCCGGTTTAGCTTGGTCAGCAACATACTGCCAACCATTATACCGGTTCATCGATTCATTCAAGTCGTTTTCTATCAGGCATATTACTGCGTCTGTGGCGGTTTGTACAGCCCCAACCACCATATCGTGACTCTCTGTGCCAAATTTGCTCAGCACATGATCCACCAGATTCCTGTCCGTCTCGCGGCCCACCCCGACTCTCACTCTTGCAAAGTCATCTGTTCCCAAACTCTCAATGATAGAGATCAGTCCGCGGTGTCCACCGGCGCCCCCTTGTCCGCGCACCCGCAATCTGCCTAGCGGCAGGTCAGCGTCGTCCAGAATGACCACCAGGTCTTTCGGCGTGCACCGGAAATAGCGCAGGATCTTAGCCAGACTGGAGCCGCTCAAATTCATAAACGTTTGCGGCTTCACCAGAAGCAGTTGAGAGCCCCGGCAGGTTGCTTTGGCTGTGTGAGCACGAAAATTCCTGCTGCTTGTCCACCCGGCATTCAGCTTTTCAGCCAAATAATTGACAACCTCGAATCCGATATTATGCGGTGTGTTATCATACTTTGACCCAGGGTTTCCAAGACCCGCAATCACTTTCACGCAATCATGCCTTCCGAATATCGGCGCAGCGGAACCACTCCGTCTGCCCGTTGCCTAAAGTTACGCCAGCTTAGTTGCCCCCTTCAGCGGGCTCCTCGGCTTCAGCATCCTGATCCTCTTCACTCTCTTCAACCGGGCTAACCACAGTGGCGACCGCCTGGTCTTCGGAGGTGTTGACCACCGTGTAAGCATTGCTCAGCTTCAGGTCGCTAACATACAGCACATCGCCAATCTCCAGTTCAGAGGTGTCAATCGTGAACCTTTCCACCATATCTGCTGGCAGGCACTCAACTTCGACTTCGCGGAGCAGATGTTCGAGAATTCCGCCATTGACGCGCACACCCACAGGGTCACCCAGCAGCTCAACAGGGATTGTGATCGTGATCTTCTCGGTCAACGACACTTCAATAAAATCAACATGGATGGTATTGCCTGTTATCACATTGCGTTGCACCTCACGCGGCAGCGCGGGTATCACCTCTCCATCAAGATCGAGAGTCACGATAAAGTGTTCGCTGGTGTGTTGACGCAGCAATCCTTCAAAGGTGTGCGCGTCGAATTTTACCAACGTCGTGTCGCCCCCGCTCCGATTCACCGCGGCCGGAATCATGCCGGCACGGCGTAAACGGCCCGCTGCGTTAGAGCCCTCGGCCACACGCAGCTCGGCTTTTAATTTGATCTCTTCATTCGCCATTTCTATTCCTTACTCATCATAAAGCCATTCCACCAAGCGGTTCCCGCCTTTGCCTGTTGTATGATCCTACGATCACAGCAACCGCGATGGGCAGCAACCCTCTTCGTGCGCACGGCATAACTTGGCGCCGACGCCCCTTACTCACACAATTATGAGTAGAACAAGGAGCTCACCGACTTATCTTCGTGGATCCTGCGAATGGCCTCACCCATCAGCTCAGAGATCGTCAAGACTGTCACCTTGGCCGGTATGTTGGAGATGTCCAGATCACTGCGCAAAGGCACAGTGTCGGTTGTCACCAACTCGATCAACTCGGTTTCAGTGCGCAGGCGCTCAACCCCTTTTTGTGTTAGGGGCATATGCGTCACAGCCGCCCGTATAGAGGCAGCCCCGCGTTCTTTCAGTATTCTGGCTGCGGCGCATAATGTTCCGCAGGTGGTGGTCATATCATCAACCATGATGACATCGCACCCCTCAACGTTGCCTACAACGCTGAAGGCATCCACTTCCGCGTCTCCCAAACGCTGCTTCGCGACAATTGCCAGGTCTGTACCCAGCATTTGTGAATAAGCGTAAGCCATTTTAGCCCCTCCGGTATCGGGCGACACAACAAGCGGCTTACTGAGCTTCATCTCACGCAGGTACTTCACCATTACCGGCGCGGCGTGCAGGTGGTCAACGGGAATATCAAAAAATCCTTGTATTTGCTGGGCGTGCAGATCCATGGCCAATATACGGTTAGCCCCGGCGGCCACCAGCAAATTGGCCACCAGTTTAGCGGTAATCGGAACCCGCGGCTGATCTTTACGATCCTGGCGCGCATAGCCGTAGTAAGGCAGCACAGCTGTGATCCGGTTGGCGGAGCCGCGGCGCGCAGCGTCGATCATAATCAACAGCTCCATCAGCATATCATTGGGGCTTCCAACAATCGACTGCACCATGAAAACGTCTTTACCACGGACATTATCTCTGATTTTGCAGTGAATCTCACCATCCGGGAAGCGCCGTATTTCAATAGCGCCCAGTGTTTCACCAAGATAATGCATCATCTTATCAGCCAGCAGAGGGTTCGCGGTTCCTGAAAAAACAATCATTTCTTGCTTCGCCTTCCAAACTTTATTCACAAAATCGTCCTTAAGGGTGCTACCCTGATTCCACATCTAATGCTCTGCTTCAAAATGCAAACAATGGTTGCCCGGGGTGGATTCGAACCACCTCCGAAAGAGTCAAAGTCTTTTGTGCTGCCATTACACCACCGGGCATGTTTGCACCAGCATTCGCCACAAATTATTCGGCAACTGCTGAATAACCCTCTCTCCATGGGCCCTGTCTTCAACAAGCCCGAACACTGACGCGCCGCTTCCTGAAAGCAACACTCCCAGACATTCGGCTTCTTTCAACACCAAAGACGCCTGTGCGACCTCAGGGAAAAAACTGTACACAACGCCTTCCAAGCCGTTGTATAAAATCTCTGAAATCGCACCTGCATCTCCGTTCTGGATATGAGGTCGTATATTATTGATTATTTTAGGGGGATTAGTCAAGTCCGCTCTCCAGTTTCTGAAGATTACTGCGGTGGAGCACATTATGCCCGGGTTGACAATCACCATCCACATTGCCCTGCACTCATTGACTAAATTGCTATCCATCAAGGGCTTAACTATTTCTCCGCGCCCCTCTACAACCACTGCTCCGCCATGCACCAAGGCTGGAATATCACACCCTAAATCCGCTCCGAAAGCGGCTAATTCCGTTACCGGAAGGCTTAAATCCCAAAGTTTGTTCAGTCCCCTGATCACAGCCGCCGCATCCGCGCTGCCTCCGCCCATGCCGCCGCCGATCGGTATCCGCTTGTGAATGTGAATCGCGACACCCTGGTTTGTGTGGTAGCGACGCTGCATCAGATGCGCCACGCGCACCACTAGATTATCCCTCGGCAACCCCAGGCGCCCGGTGTCAACCCAGCTCTCCGCTGTAACCGTGAGGGCAATTTCTCCGGGCAACGCGGCTGTGAGCGTGACAGTGTCGGTCAATGAGATCGGCATCACTACGCTGCGCAGCTCATGATACCCATCCGTACGCTTACCCAGAACCTCCAGCGTGAGATTCACCTTGGCATATGCCTCAAGCACTATGACATCACCTAATTTAGCCATGAGCCGTATATTGTTGCAAAAAACGCCGGACAGAGCAAGCGCTGAGCATCAAATTTTCGTCACAAACTTTGTCGCGAACTTTGTCGCGGGCTTTATCGCGAACTTTGTCGCGGGCTTTATCGCGAACTTTGTCGCGGGCTTTATCCCGAACTCTGCCTATGGCTCAGGGTCGGGGTGACGATCAAAACCGTCATCGCTTTAGTCGCTTAGGCGACTAGAAAAAAACAATTAATTGTTCTTTCCAAAAAGTTATCTATTTGTGAAATCGTCCATCAGCATCGTCGCCGCTATCGTAAACCGACGGCGCAGCCGACCTCAGTAGGTCCGGTTTCCAACCGGACATGTCCGATTGGAAATCGGACCTACCTTGCCCTCTCGCTAAAGGCGCGACCTTTTCACTCTAGAACTTTAGAACTTCTCACCCCACGCCGGGCGCGGATCTAGCCCTGCCCATTACCCTTAAATAAGTGCTGAACAAAACAAGTCACACCGTGTACTTTAGCGGCATGAAAAAGCAAAACCAGATTAAGCGAACATTATCGCAACCTTGTTGAACTCTCCGCTCAGATGCCCAATACGCGGTTAATTGATGTGTGTGATCGGGAAGCTGACTTCTTCGAGTTGTTCGATGAGCAGTGCCAGAACCCGCGCGTTGAACTGCTAGTGCGCGCTAAACATGACCGCAACCTGGACGAAGCACCTTTCAAACTTTTCGAAACACTTCGTTCGGAACCTCTTCAAAGCCGGGTCCGCGTTAAGATCCCCCGCCAAAGCGCCAGATCTAAGAAAAGCAGACAGAAGGCCCGCTCCGCGAGACCCGGGCGTATGGCAACTCTGGCAGTGCATTATAAACGCATTCAGCTCCGTCCTCCGGAGTATGTTAAAGATAAAGAAGCGATAGATATCTGGGTTATCCATGCTCAGGAAGAAAACCCGCCGGAGAATACCAAGGCCATTGAGTGGTTTCTGCTGACCACGGTCAATATCACTTCGGTCGAAGATGCTGAACGCTGCCTGCGCTGGTATTGTTTGCGCTGGCGCATTGAGGACTTTCACCGCGTTCTCAAGTCTGGATGCCGTATTGAAAAAATTGCCCATAAAACCGCAGAACGCTTACGCCGGGCAATAGCCATTAACCTGGTCATAGCCTGGAGAACAATGCTGATGACACTTCTGGGAAGAGAAACCCCGGATCTCCCCGCGGAGATACTCTTCTCCGACATAGAATTACGGAACTTGCGTGCGTACTCTAAAAAAAGGTTGTGAGCCCCCAAAATTGTTGGGTGAAGCAGTGAAACTTGTGGCAAAGATTGGTGGATATCTTGATCGAGAAAACGACCCGCCTCCCGGCCACCAAGTGCTCTGGCAGGGATATACTGAGTTTCAGTTTATGTGTATGGGATTTGCGTTGCTGGAGGACACATGATATTGTTCAGTTCTAAATTAAGGGTAATGGGTAGGGCTAGGGGTTAGGGGCTGGGGGCTGGAGGGAGCGAGAGTGATGGGAATGGGAGTGATGGGAAGAATGTTTTGCTTCGCACTCCGCTGTCGGCTGGACACTTTCCACTGAACACTGCCCCACTGGCCACTAACCCCTAATCAATGCACCTCGTCGGTGATTGGCAGCAACGGTTTCACAATCCGGCTCTCAATCACTTGGATTCGCTTCCAGCGGCCGGAGTGCCAACGCCAGGCAGTTCCGATCGCAGCCAGCAGGATGTAGGCTGCCAACCAAGTCCACAGCGCAATGATGCCGCGGTCATAGTACAAGAGTAAAACAGCGCCTGGAATCATCAGCACCCAACCGCTGAGAGACAGAAAGAGTAGCACAAAACGCGTGTCGCCCGCGCCCTTGAGCGCGTCGCCCAGCACAATTGTCACCACGTCAAAAAGCCCCCAGAAGGTCATGATCACCAGCATCACCCGGCCCACGCTCAGCAACTCCTGCGGGCTGAAAGCAGCGTCCTTGGGGTTGAATAACTCAAAATAAAATCGCGGCAGCAGGAGAAATGTCGCGCCAACCACCAGCATGTAGATCAGCGCCATTTTGGTCGCGGTCATGCCGGAGCGCGCGGCTGCGCTCTGGTTGCCCGCCCCTTTGTGCTGCGCCACCAGCGTCGAAGCGGCCAGCCCGAAACCAAGCAGCGGCGAAAAGGCCAGGTTGTTGATACTGAATGCAATATTACTGGCTGTCAAGGCAAGGGCTCCCAGCTTTCCGGTTAACATGATAAACACTGAAAAAGATCCGATCTCCATCAAGAGATGCAGCCCGGATTGCGAGCCGAAGTGCACAATTCGTCCCATCAGGGGCAAATTCACCCCCAGCAGCTCCCTTAGCTTATACTGCTTCACTGCGCGGGTGTTCACAAAAACAACCCACTGTATCACCGCGGTTAACACGGCTGAGATCACCGTGGCATAGGCTGCGCCGTGAATGCCCATCTCCGGCACCCCCCATTTGCCGAAAATGAAGATGTAATTCAACAGCACATTCAACGAACAACCTATGACGTTTGCCAGCAGATTAATCCGGGTGCGCCCCACCCCCATGAAATAACCCCCTAGCACCGCGTTCAACGGCAAGACAAAACCACCCACCATCAGGATCGTAAAGTATGGCTTTTCAGCGGCCAGCACAGCCTCACTGTGCGCTGTGAGGCCCAGCAGCCAGAGACCGAGCGGGATCAGCAGCAAGATAAAAGGCCACGAGGCCAGTGCCAACCACAACCCCTGGAAGGTTGACTCCACGCAGCGCTTAAAATCTCCCGCCCCGTAATACTGGGCGGTAAAGGTGCTCGAATAGCCGCAGAGCGACTGAAAGAAGCAGATTAACGTGTGCGCCAGAATACCTGCCGGCAGCGCGGCCTGGATGCTGACGCTGCTGTAACGTGATAAAAAAACCCGATCGCAAAACTGCATGATGGTGTAACTGCCCATGCTCATAATCAAAGGTCCGGCAATACGCCACATCTCGGCGTACCCGCCGGGAGTCAGGTTTTTCACACGTTCCTTCTCTGCTTTACTCATCCACATACTATGCCTCAATACGGAGTGCGCTTCACAATATTTGCAGCACCCCCGGAACTCGGAATTCAAAAGTCAGAATTCAGAGTGTTTTCGCGCACCTTTCGCGCTTGTCTTAATTTGCTCTTTTCCTTTAAGATACAGGGGAGGAGAATAATGAATCTTGAATCACTTGCCAATCCTAAAGTAAAACATGTTGTCAAATTGCGTCAGCGTTCGCACCGTGATGCTGCCGGCCAAATGTTGATCGAGGGCTACCGCGAATGCCGTCGCGCCCTTGACCACGGCTGCCAGCCGGAGATGCTTTTTTACTGCGAGGAGCTCTACCTTAAAAACCTGAATGAGCCGACAATTGTGGAGGAGTGCCGTCAAAGGGGCGCGGATTGTTTTGCCTGCACGCCACCGGTCTTTAAGAAAATGGCCTACCGCGAACGCCCGGAGGGGCTGCTGATGGTGGCGCCCCAGCTCCACCGGAAACTGCACGAGCTCACACTCCCTGAACACTCCTTGGTGCTGGTGGCCGAGGCCATTGAAAAACCGGGCAACCTCGGAACCATCCTGCGCTCAGCAGATGCCGCCGGAGTCCACGCAGTGATCGTTTGCGACCGCTGCACTGACATCCATAACCCCAACGTTGTGCGCGCCTCAACTGGCACCCTCTTTTCAATACCGGTTGTTGAAACAACATCGCCGGAGGCGCTGGCGTTCTTACAGCAGCATAAATTTCAAATCCTGGCTGCCACACCCCACGCGGAAAAGCTGCACTGCGATGTGAATCTGTCAGGCATGACCGCCATTGTGCTGGGCACCGAGCAATACGGACTCTCAAAGATCTGGATGGAGGCCGCCACCCTGCGGGTGCGTATCCCTATGCTGGGCTTGGCGGATTCGCTTAATGTTGCCGCTGCCGCAACCATTCTGCTTTTTGAAGCTCTCCGGCAGCGGGTGCAGGCAGGGGTCGTGGCCGTGCCGCCGCCTGCGCCATGGCACGGCGAGGAGGCGTTTGACGCGTAGGCCGAGCCAGGCAGCAATGCCACCAAGTCAACCAGGACAGCAAGCCACTAAATCACCAAGCCAAAAAATCAGCTCGCAACCCTTCAACCGCTTTAACCACTGCAACCCTCTCCTATGTCTATTGCCTTCACATCTATTCTGCCGATCTGCCTCTTAATTGCGCTGGGCACAGTGTTGAACCAGAAAAACTTCCTGCCAGCGGCATTTTTTAAACAGCTCAACCGCCTCGGCTTCTATGTGCTCCTGCCCGCGCTGCTCTTTCACAGTATTTCAAACGCGGACGCTAATTCAATTGCTCCCGGGCTGCGCATCGGGATGTTGCTGTGCGGCTGCTCGCTTGCCGTGGCTCTGGTGGGCTGGCTGGCAGCCAAGGCACTAAAACTCCCCCTTGCAGGGTGCCGCGCCCTGGCGCAAGCTGCCATGCGAGGCAATCTGGCATTCTCCGGCCTCCCGATTGTGCTCTTCACATTTGGAGCCGACTCCGAGATCGCGCTGTTAGCCATTCTGAGTCTGACCCCTGCCATCCCCTTCTTCAACCTGCTGGCAGTGCTCATCCTCACACCCTACGAGAGCGCACCGCAGGGCAGAGTGATCCGTAACACTGTTCTGGGAGTTGCTGGCAATCCGCTGGTGATTAGTTGTCTGTTGGGAATCCTGGCACTAACACTGCAACTGAAAATCCCTGCCCCGCTCCAGCGCACTGTTAAAACTCTTGGCGAGGCTGCCCTGCCGTGCGCCCTGCTCTCGCTGGGAGCCGCTCTCTCCTTCAGTACACTTAAGACAAAGTTCTACCCGGCACTGATCGCGGCCATGCTCAAAACCCTCCTGATGCCCCTGCTGGGATTTTCGGTGCTATTAATCAGTGCCACCGCCGACCACGCCACGCTGCTGACAGCTATGATCTTTCTCGCATCCCCGACTGCTGTCACCTCCTATGTGATGGCTGAGCAGATGGGTGCTGACAAAGAGCTGGCCGCCGCGGCTGTCACGCTCAGCACGATCTGCGCCATGCCCGTGACAGCCATTATCCTCTATCTGCTGGCGCGCGGCTGACTATACCGCGCAACTGATGGCTCGAATGCCGCTCGCAGTCGCCCGCATAGCGGACGACTTCCTTGCTTCGCGCGGGAGGAGGTCAGTCGCTATGCGGCTGACTATGTCGCGTGTCTGATGCTTCGCGTGTTGCCCGCAGTCCACCGCATAGCGGCGGATATACTTCGCGACCATCCACCGCATAGCGGCGGATATACTTCGCGATCATCCACCGCATAGCGGCGGATATACTTCGCGATCATCCACCGCATAGCGGCGGATATACTGAAAGCAACACAGTATCTCCGCCGCTATGCGGTGGATGCCCGTTTTCCACCTCAAAAACAGCGCAGCGCATTTGCATCAGCCCTGCGACCTGCAAGTTTCATGGAAAGTTGAAATGTGTAGGGTTGGCGGCCCTTGTCCGGCATAGTTCCGCAATGCCACGGCGTAGCCCCGCTTGCGGGCGAAGCCGGGTTGCGGGACGACGACGGATGAGCCAAACAAAGATAATGAAACCCCATGGCGCGCCTTTGACGAACAAACACATGGTGTCCGCTAATTGCTTCTGAGAAGCAACCCAAAGGCGCTGCCTGCCGCACATCACGGAAACTCTTTTGGTTCCGGCGACCAGCTGCTTCAGTTGCTTTAGCTGCTGTAAAAGCGGCGGGACAGCGTGCCAAACAGCTGCGATGCCAGCACCAACGCCCCGGCAACAGCCAGCCCTATGCCACCTGAGGCGGCGCAGAGCGCGGCCTGCGTCATTAAATGATTGCGGATATGCCCCCCAACAGTCAGCGGCACAGACTGCGCACGGTACATCAATCCCCCCAGCAGCCAGGCGCGCATCAAGGTCATTACCATCAGAAAAACATAGGCCACTGCCGCTATCTGCCCAAACAACTCCAACCATGAGAGTGCCACCACCACTCCAGGCAGTGTCAGCAGCAACGCAATAAACGGGAGCCAGCGTTGAGGGCCAAAGGATTTCTCCTGCTCCATCTCACCGCGCGCCACTACGCTGACACCGAAGAGTGAGAGCGTGACAGCGGCAAAACCAAAAAGGAGCGGAATCAAGTCAGTTGAAAACAGATCAACGGGAGCCCCCAGCGCAGCCAAAGCCCCCAGCAAAAAGCTGCCGCCGCGACAAAGCCCCATGGCGGCTGCCCCTACAACCGGCAGCCGCTTCGCCCCGGCGTTATAGAGCATAATCAAGAGCGCTAAAACCGCGGCCGCGCACAAAACCGGAACTCCTGCAAAAAGCGCCAGATTCAACCCGGTAAAGGCCAGTGCCACCGCAACGCCGCGGGCTGCGTTGACCGTGATCTGACCGGATGGCAGTGGCCGCTCCGGACGCTCACGAAGGTCAACCTTCAGATCCACAAGATCATTCAGGATCAACCCAAAGCAATACAGGCAGAGAGAGGCCATGACAGTGGCGGTCAAAGCAGGCAGCGAAAACTCCGCGGTGCTGCAGATCAGTGCCAGCAAATACCCGGCAATGGGGTCGCCCGGCACTGTTAAAAGATTGGGAATTCGCAGCAAACGCAGCCATGATTCCAGCGGCGCGATTGGTTGCTCGGTTGTTAACTCATTCATGGCTTGGGATCCGATTTTATTTGTGGAAACTTTTTGAATTTTGGCGGGCTTCATTAATGAGCAGCACACCGCTGATGTATAACCACACTTATACAAAAATTCTCAAATCTTATCAACGCCTTTAAATGAAGTTGAATTAAAAGCGATAGTGGAGCAGTGCAAGCATCTTGCCACAACACGAATTTGCGCGAATAGCGTGTAGCTGCATAACATTCATGTCATTCGCGTTATTCGCAGTTAAAAAAACTAACACGCTACCTCATTTTCATACCTTAAAATTTTGCCACAGAGACAGAGAGTTTTTAGATGTTTGCAAGAGGTGTCGCACGTGTAGTAGCCGCTCTACGAGCGGCATTTTGCTACAGCCTAATGAAAGACGCGCCATGGGGTGTAGGGTTGCTTCTATCGTGTCCGCCGTAGCCTTGGCGAAGGAGGATGAAGCAATTAGCGTATGCCGGGCGATTGTTCCTCAAAGGCACGCCATGGAATTACATTATCCTTGTTTGGCTCATCCGTCGTCGTTCCGCAACCTGGCTTCGCCCGCAAGCGGGGCTACGCCGTGGCATTGCGGAACTATGCCGGACAAGGGCCGCCAACACTACACATTTCAACTTTAACAAAGCCTGCAAGTCGCGCGACAGGCGCAAGTGCGTTACAGGCTACGGTCAGCAACATCCTAATCGTAATCCTAATCAAATAACGGCTGCCTGTGGCTGGTCGAAAGAGATAAGGATTGAGATTAGGATTGGGATTAAGATTGCTCCCCGACAACATGTTTTTAAGGACCAACATGCTTGTTCTGCCCTTTGGTAAGGGCCTAATTCTGGTACACCACCGTCCCGTGGGGATCAACCTTGTAGCCTCGCTGAGCAATATAGGTCTCGCCGCGTTCAAAGGTGTCTTTGCGGCTCTTGAGCATGGCCTGCAGCCGCGTGTCAAGGCTCTGCTGCAGGGCGGCGTGTTCAGGATCATTGATCAGGTTTTTCATCTGATACGGATCCTGTTCGTTATCATACATCAGCCAGGGACCTTGCAGATCGCGCACATAGGTATAGCGTTTAGTTCGCAAGCCGCGATACTCCCGTCCGCCTTTAGCCCGTGTCCACTCACCAAAGGGCGACGGGCACTCTATCAGCGCGGCATGATCCTGCGGCTCTGTTGCGCCGGCAAAGATCGCCGAGAAATCACTACCCTCAACTGTATCTGGAATCGCGATCCCGCACAGCCCCAGCAGAGTCGGCATAATATCGGGTGTCCCTATGGGAAACTCAAGCTTACGTCCGCCTTTGTGTACTTGTGGATAGCGCAGCAGAAAAGGAACACGCACCGCCTCATCCCACGGCTTCTGTTTACGGATCATGCCCTGCGAGCCCAGCATATCCCCGTGGTCGGAGGTAAAGACCACAATCGTATTTTCGCGCAAACCGCGCTCATCAAGCGTTTGCAGCAGCTCCCCCAGACTCTTGTCAAGCGCGGCAATGTGCGCGTAATATCCGGCCAGTGCCGTTCGTGAATCACCCGTAACATTGGGGCGCTGGACAATTTTTCCTTTCGGAAAGAGTGCCCGATAGCTCTCGGGCGCGGTCTCATAAGGGTTGTGTGGCGGACCCCAGGAGAGCACCAACATAAACGGCTTGCCAGCTTGCGAGCGGGCGCGGATATAGCTCTGCGCGTCTTTAGTCTGCGCAAAGACATCATACCCCGGCCAGGTTTTGCGGGTCGTATCATCATTGTCATAGTAGTGTGATTGGTTGTAGTTATGGGTGCATTCAAGCACCTTCCAGTACTCAAAACCCTGACGGCGCTCTTTGGGGATATAGGCTGAACGGCCATGGCCGTCCAGATGCCATTTGCCGATGATACCGGTGTCGTAACCCGCTTGGTTATAGGCCTGCGCAATTGAGACAGCCTCAGTGCTAAGACACAGGTCGTTCAGGAAAAGTCCATGTGTAAGAGGATACTGGCCAGTCATCAGACAGGCGCGGTAGGGGGTGCAGACAGGACAGTTGGAGATCGCGTTCACCAGGTTGACACTCTCGCTCGCCAGCTGATCCAGGTGCGGCGTCATGCCAACCAGATTCGGATCACCGGCATAGCCGCAGGCCTGTGCCCGCCACTGGTCAGCCAGCACAAAAAGAACATTCGGTTTTTTGCGGGCAGCAGTGCTCTGCCCTGCGGCTGACTCCGCTAAAACGCAGGCAACAACCCCCAGGGCACTCTGACTCATAAACTTGCGTCGACTCATCCCCGGCTTAGCCTGCATGATCCGCTCCTTCTTTGATCTTTTCATTTGGTTTTACGCCATATTTTTTCTGACGGGCGCGTCCAGCAGGGCACCCGCCACGAGTCAGCCACATCTCAATCTTCTGTAGAAAAACCGCGAACAACTTACCTTCACGCGCCCGGGTGCAAATCGGGCAGCTCTTTTCGCAAAACTCCGCATCTGTAAATTTCATCCTTCGCCCTTCACTGCCTTTGCCAGACCCGACTTCACCGAAACACCCGGCACAGCGCCTAGGCGGCCAGTTAACAGCCCGACCTCATCTGTAGTCGCCTCGACCACCAGCGTGATCACCGAAACTCCTCGATCTCGCTGCGGCAACCCGACCCGAGCCAAAATAATGCTGGAACTCTCGGAGATCAGGTGGTTGACCTGGTCCACGCAGTCGCGACTCTCCAGAATAATCCCGATAAACCCGATTCTTCGATCCATCTTTTACAGCCTTTCAGCTCAGCTCCCGGCTGCGCCGCGCCGCGGCGGCCAATGTTTTCTCCAAGCTCTCATGGACATCCGAGTTCCACAGCACCTTCATGCCAGCCTCGGTTGTACCCTGGGGTGAGCAGACCGCGCCGATAAAGTCGCCAACGTTATCGCCCGACTCCTGCAGAGCGATGCCGGTACCAATCACGGTCTGTTCAGCCAGCAGACGGGCCGCCTCATGCGGCAGCCCCAGCTTGATTGCGCCGTCAACCAGCGCCCCCAGCAGATAGGCCACAAAAGCCGGCCCTGAGCCGCTCAGTGCTGTGACTGCGTCAAAGTGTTGTTCATCCAGCTCCAGCACAGCACCTGAGCTGCCGAAGATCTGCGCGATCAACTCGCGATCCTCATTCAGCGCGTCATCCTCCATGCAGAAGGCGGTCATCCCCTCACGCACCATTAGCGCTAGATTGGGCATCACCCGGCACAGGCGCGGTTGAGTGCCGCACTGTTGGCGCAAAAACTCCAGCTTCTTGCCAGCGGCAATTGAAACCACCAATTGCTCCTCAGTGAAGAGATCTCTTACCGCTCCCAGAACTTCCTCGATCACCTGGGGCTTGACCGCCAGGATAATCACATCGCAGCTTGGCACCATCTCTGTCGCGCACGCCGTGGTGGCAACCGCATACGCAGAGCGCATGTGCTCAAGACGCCTGGCCGAGGTGTCGCAGGCGATCACCTCATCCGGGGATGCCAGCTCACTCTGCAACATCCCGCTCAGAATCGCCTCCGCCATCTGGCCGGAGCCTAAAAACCCAAATTTCATATCTCTCCTATGCGTAACCCTTGCGGTGCAGCTCGTCCCGCAACTGTGCCTGGAAGAGCCGCAGATCCATATCGCTGGGCTGATACCCCTGAACCTCTGGCTCGATCCCGAAGCGTCCCTGATTGTCAATCAACCATTTGGCCTTGGTCCCATCGGAGAAGACCACATCGCCGCTAACCATCGCGCCGGGCACAATCAGTCGATCTATCGAAAGCGAAACATGGGGCTCTGCATCCTCTGCGTCCTCCCGCTCCTCCAACTCCGCATTATTCGCGGCTCGCTTCGCTGTTTTCGGGCTAGGCTCGGGCTCAGGCTCAGGTTCGGGTTCAGGCTCCTCCAGCACCTCGGCGCCGATCTCCAACACCAGCAAACGCACATCCATGTAGGTCAGGGTCAGATCATACTCGCTCTTAAGTTTTCTCTGCACATCCGCCAGAGAATCTCCGTCGGTCAGCCACGCTTTGATTGCATTACGTTGTTCATCTGAAATCATCATTAGTTGAAACTCCTTTTATCCTCTCGTTATTTTTTAAAATAAAACAGATCCGGCAATTGACAGAGTGCGCAAGATAAGGTATATTCGTGTGACTTTTTAAGTGGCGGGATAGCTCAGTCGGTAGAGCATCGGAATCATAATCCGCCGGTCGGGGGTTCGAGTCCCTCTCCCGCCACCAATTAACTTAGATTAATCATCATCAAAAACAAAGACAACTTCATTTCCCCAGACTTGTTTGTTCTGATGGCCGATATACTCCACAAACTCATAGCTTGAAGTGAAGTCCTGTTGCATGTCAGCGAATTTCTTGATCTCGCTCTTCTTCTGTTGGATCTCAGCTTCAATCGCATCTCTGCCTGCTAACAATAGCCGATTGCGCACCACCTGTGGGTGGATATAAAGATAGCTGACAAGGACAATAACTGCCACAAACAGCGCAAAAACTATTTTTAAAAAGAAATATGAAAGTCTGTTCACTAAACAGTGTCCTGATAAATTGCGTTATGATTGCTAAATCTTTAAGTATTAAACTCTTTTTTTCACAAAATGTCAAAAAGAATATTAAAAAATATTTACAGTTTACAGTTACACTCCACATTCACTATTGGATGTGATGCCGAACTTCAGCAGCTCCTGATTACATCGGGAGTTGTCCAATTGGAAATCGGAGCTACATTGCTCGCGCACGGAAGGCGCAACCTCTTCTCTATTGCCTTTGCAGAGCTTCGATAGCCCGGGCAAGTTTTTCGCGGTGCACCTGCATGGCGGCTGGGTCGGTGTTGAATTCGGTGAGTGAGCGCGACACACTCTCAGGAACGATCAGCAGCGCGGCAGTGCTTGCCCGAAGTGCGGCATCGACCTTTGTCCCTTTTTCAGCCAGCACTCTTTTCAGGATCACAAAATACTCATAATCCTCAAGACCGTCACGCAGCATCTCCAGGCGTATGGTTGGCACCGGGCCATCAGTCACCGGTTGCGTTGCATCGCCGGTGTACAATGATGGCGGCGGATAGACAAACCGGCCATCCCCATTGCCCCACGGGTTGCGGGCCCCTTTTATTCGAGGCGAATGACTGACCCAGCTCATGGCATCCTCATACGGGTTCTGCAGGGTATCGGGATAGGCGCAGTCGCTGTGCCAGTAAGCTGTCTCCCAGACCAGGATGCCGCTCACGCGCTCGGCCCATGTCTGCCAGAGCCAGAGCCGTAACTCGACCCCCGGGTGATCAATAAACAGTGTCACGTATGGGGCTTTCGGCACACAGCAGAGATACCACCAGAACTGGTCACCGGCTGCGCGTCGCTCCTCACTGCCATCCACATTCAAGTTAGGTGTCAGCGGACACCAGAGATCAGGGGCGCCGACCAGCTCGGGCTCGACCTGCTCAGTCAGCATCCTTCGCAGGCGGGGGCTGTATTTTTTCAACTTTTTAAACCCATGGGCCACAAACTCATAGTCTTTGGGATCAGGCTCGTCAAACCAGTAAACATAAGCGTGTTTCAGCCACCCCTTCTCTGCCAGGTGTTGCTCAATGCCGCGGAGATATTTTTCCAGCAGAGTCGAGTAACCGGGCTGCTCCTCAGTCAGCCCCGCCAGCGTGGGTTCATGCCGCTCCTGAAAGGTGCCGCCGCCCAGCCCGTCAACAGGACAACGAAAGGTATTGAAGTGATAGTGGTCGAACGCTTTAGTCATCGCTCTGTCCCATGCCTCCCACTCAAACGCGGCATCCAGGTCGCCGCTCTGAAGCGCTTCAAAATCACCCTCATTGAAAACAACCTTGCCGCTCTCTAATTCGGTAATCACAATATCATCAAACCAGGTTGTGCCTGTAACCTGTTTACTCTCATAATATCCCGCCCCCCACAGGGTGAGCCGAAAACCGACCGCCTCCTGCGGAAAGCTCTCAACAACGACCTCTTCACGCTTCCACTCCGTGGCGCCGTCCACCCAGATATCCCGGTTGTTCCCGCTGATCCACGAACCATCCGCTCGAAGGTAGTTTATTGTAAAAAGAACCCGTTGAACCTCGGATGACTTATGCGAAAAACAGAGCTTCAAAGGTTTGCCGGTCAATTTGATTTCATCTGCATAGACAGCACTCTGATTGCCATCCAAACTGTTGTCGACAACCTTGTAAGAGCACGCCCCCTTGGCGGCGGTGTTGTTCACCACAACGCCTCCGCGCCAGGCCGGCAGCCCTTTAAAAGTGACACGCCACGGATCAAGCGGCGCGGGGTTATAGGGCGAAATATGATAATCCGCGAGACACTGCAAGTATTTATCTATGACTTCGCGACGCTGCTCCACCGAACTCACCCGGTGGTGGTTCAAGATCCGATTGGCGCTCATACCAAAAGCCGTCTCGCAAGACATCCGGTCAGGCAGCTCAAAACCAAAGACCTCCACGCACAGAGGCACACGCTCCCGGAAGCCCTCAGCCACGACCTCCACCTCTCCCCGATAGATGCCGGCAGCAACACCCTTCGGTACTCTGACCCTGATCCAATAGGGATGGTTCACCCCTTTTTCCAAAGTAGCACCGCTCTTCTGAGGCAAGAGTGGATCCGGCCAATCAGCGATCACTCCACTGGTATCGGTTGGCTGCTTGATCGAAACATAGCCAACCTGATCAATGGTAACAACCGAGGAGGGCAGCCGCTGATCGCCGCACTTCAAGCTGGTTGCAGTCAGAACGACATTTTTCAGCTCCCGGTTCGGATTGACAATCAACTGCGCCGCCTCGCTTTCATTGGCCGCCAACTGCATGTTAATCTCGCGGCTCGGCTGAGCAGGCAGGCGACGTTTGCGCGGAATCTTCCATCCTGAAGAGGCCTGCCATAGTCGCACCTCAGAGTCGGCGCACGGCAGCAAGGCTCCGTAACTGCTCTCATAAAAAGCGGGAAGCGTGAGGGCTGTGCGGGATGTGTGGAGATCAGCAATCGAAATTTCCAACATCCAATCGCCGCTGATAAGCAGTTCAAAGGGAACCCTGACGGAAGCCGCCTGCTCCGGCGCAAGGGCCAGCGGATGAGAGAACTCCCGGCGTTTCTGATGCTCCCAGTGCACACAGGCGAGCTTGACGCTCCGGGCCAGAGCCGCATTGCCCTTGTTTTCAACCTTCAAATCAAGCACACCGCTTTGCTTTTCATTATCAAACTGCAGGGATGTCACGACCACTGCAAGGGCCTCTGAACTGTGTACTCGCTCCACATAACGTGTCTCGCCACTCAGTTGCAGCGGTTCTCCATCCAGCGCTGCATTAACACGATAACCACTCACCTGAAGGTTACACCCCTCTTTCTGGCCTGCAAAACGGAGATAGAGTCGCGCTGCGGGCAGCAGCTCTGCCGGCACATCAAAAGCGCGCATCCCTACAGCACTGAGCGTTCCCAAGGTGCTCCAGCTTGATCCGTCGATTGAGATCAGTACGTCCATGCCACCGCTCTGATAATAGCAGCAATCAACCTCCAGCGTGGCGTTCAGAAACTTACGCTCTGCCAGTTCATGCAGATAATCAACCGTACTCCCGGCCCCAAGCACCCAGCGCATGGTGTTGAAATGCGCCGTGGCATTGACCAGTGCGCGGCTGTGATTGCGCCCATAACCGCCGAAATCGTTGACTAAACTGTAGCTGTTGCCCTGAATCGCCTCACCGCCTCCGAGGATCAATCCGCGCGCACGGGTGTAAACCGGCTGGACTTCAAAGAGTTCAACATCATCAAAAAAGAAATCACCACTGCACTCCCATAGACCGAACTTGACATAGTGATCACCTTTGAGTTCCAAAGGGGCCGCGAAACAATATGAAAAATCCTGCCACTCCCGCCCGGGAACACCGAGATCGACATTCATAAAATCCGACCCTGAGGTCACAGTTCCACCAGCGGCTTTTTCTGCCCGGGCCTTGAAGCGTAGACCGTAAACAGCACCAGCGCTGAACTTAATCGGTTCGCTGCGACATTGAGCCGAGCCTTTGTCCGCGCCACCCTTAATCAGCAGCACCCCGCTCTGGCCGCCGCCGCCCTCCCCCCGCCACTCACTCTGATTAGCGGCCAGGCGCCACCCGGGAATTTTATCAGTGCTCCCCTGACTAAAATCGCCATTCAACAGTGCGACAGCGGCGAGGCCGCAACCAGCTCGAAAAACAATTGCTCCGAACATTAAAAATGAAGTCATTTTTTTCATCTGCATAAAACACCTCTATCAAGACCTCTGCTGTAAATATTACCCGCAATGCCACGCTTTAGGTTCAGCCGCGCTGCGGCTACGCTTGCGGACTGCTTATGGCACACAGGCATATGATACAGGAATGTGTGTGAAAAACAAGAGCGGGTGCGCATCAAATTCGGCGGTTTCCCATTGAAGAGATAAAAAACGCTGATAGCATTATTTCGCGGCCTCTACTATAATGACACAACAAAAAAGGTTGCCTGAACAAAATGAAGGATTGTACTAACATGCACCAAACAAAATCCATTCTGGTCTCTGGCGCAAGCGGATTGATCGGCAGCGCACTCTGCCTTGCGCTCACTCAGCGCGGACACACTGTGCGCACACTCTCGCGCTCACACGGTGACCGACGCTGGGATGTTGGTGGGCAAACTCTGGAAAAGAGCGCGCTGGATGAGATCGACTGCGTGATTCATCTCGCAGGCGAAAACATCGCTCAACGCTGGACACCGGCGGCCCGCGAGCGTATTTTACAGAGCCGCACTGAAAGCACCCGATTGCTCGCCGCCAATATCCTTAAGCAGGAGCGGCCCATTGACTTTATCAGTGCCTCTGGCATCAACTTTTACGGGGAGACAGAGCGAGACAAACCGGCGACCGAGATGAACCCTGCTGGCAGCGGTTTTCTGGCCGCTGTCTGTCAAGCATGGGAACACGCGGCGCAACCCCTGCAGGAGGCAGCTCTGCGCACGGTTTTTATCCGCACCGGTGTTGTCCTGAGTGCCCGGGGCGGCGCACTGGCCAAAATGTTGCCCCCCTTCCGGCTGGGTCTGGGCGGCAGAATCGGATCAGGCGAACAAAAAATGAGCTGGATCAGCCTGCCGGATATTGTGCGGATTTATATCACGGCGGTTGAGGATCAAAGCCTCAGCGGAGCAATCAACGCCACAGCTCCGCAGGCGGTCTCCAACCTGGAGTTCACCAAAACCCTGGGAAGAGTTCTGAAACGCTCTGCCGTCTGCCCCATACCTGCTGTAATGATCAACCTGCTTTTTGGTGCCATGGGGCGCGAAACAATCCTGGCCAACCTGAATGTTGCGCCAGCCAGATTGGTGCAGAAAGGCTTCGAATGGCACTACCCTGAGCTTGAGCCGCTCCTGAGGGTTGAGGTTCGCTGAATAACACTATAATTTTTGAAACCACAGGGAACCCAGCGCAGCATAGCCGCCTGTCGTGCAACGCACAGGCAGGCAACCAATTTTTTGCCATTGAGACACTGAGGGCACAGCGAGTACGATAGGTTATTTTTTAGGTAGAAAAATGCCTTCTGCAAGCAAGATGCTTGCACTACTCCATTATCACTTTTACGGTAACGTCTCAATAACCCGCCCTGGAGCAGGCCTCCGTCTTCGCGCTTCGCAGCTACGCCGGACACAGAAAGGCTGGACAACAAACCTTACGGGGCAGCCGTTTGTTGTTCACGCTTCAGCGTGCTCTTTGCTGTCTTGCCCTTCGGTAAGCGACTAGATCCAAAATCCACATCTCCGTTCAGATCAGTCCCCGCTGGCGGAAGATATGCTTCGCTTGATTGACCTGCTCCTCGCTCGGTAGTTCAACACCGGCCAGCGCATAGGGCAGACCCAGCTGCTCCCACTTGTACACTCCCATTGTGTGGTAGGGCAGCAGTTCAACCTTTGAGACGCAGGCAAAACGCAGGATATAATCGGCCAGATCATTGAGTTGTTGCTCATCCAGCGTGTACCCTGGAATCAATACATGTCGTATCCACACTGGCTTGCGATGTGCCTCGCAGTACTCCAATGTTGCCAACGTGTTCCAGTGCGTGTCGCCAGTCAGCTCCAGCGCGATCTGCGGGTCAATGGATTTGAGATCCAGCAGGATCAAATCCGTCGCATCAATAACTGCCCGTGACTGCTCCAGCGGCACGGCACCGGATGTATCCAGCGCGGTGTGCACTCCCATTGCCCGACAAGCTTCAATAACTGCTAAGGCGAACTCAGGCTGCAACAGCGGCTCACCCCCTGAGAGAGTCACCCCTCCATTCTTGATAAAAGAGCGGTAGCTCCGGACCTCTGCCACAACCTCGGCCACACTCATCAGTCGCCCTCCGCCAAGCAGACGGGTATCAGGATTGTGGCAATAAAGACAGTTTAAACAGCAGCCCTGCAGGAAAAGCACATATCGGATGCCCGGGCCGTCCAGAGTCCCGAACGACTCAACTGAGTGAATGTGTCCCTTTAATTCCAATTGACACTCCCCGCACGTATTATGAAACCAGGGATTACCAACATGGCTCCCTGACCCACGCTGCCATGGTCAAGCCCGCCCATCTCATGGAACTCAACAACTTTGCATCCAACCTGCTTGAGGCTGATTGCCAGCAGCTGATTCTCTTCGACCCGGCACTGCCACTCAATGTCACGACCGCCGGTGATTAAACAGATGGGCGGCAGACCAGGAGCGCAATAATAAAGCGGCGCATATTGATCGATCAGCGGTCGGAACTGATGACCAGTGTCGCCCAGCAGTTGCTTGACATGAAAGTGAGTTGTCATCTGCCCGCTGACAGGGATAATTCCAGCCAGTTTTTTGTGATCAATCTCATGCTTTGCCAGCCAGCGCGGATCCATCCCGACCATTGCCGCAAGATAGCCGCCGGCAGAGTGGCCGGAGATGAATATTTTTTCCGGGTCGCCTCCGTAGTTCGCGATGTTTTTGAAAGCCCAGGCAACCGCGGACGCGGCATCCTCGATAAAGAGCGGCAGCTCCACCTTGGGTGAAAGCCTGTATCCCACAGCAACCACGGCAATCTCTGCCGGAAGCGCTGGGTAGTGACGGCCCCCGCCAGTCAACCCGCCACCATGGAACCAGATCACCACTGGCCACCCTTTTTTTTCATCCGGAAATCGCAGATCCAACCGACACTGCGAGCGCAGGTAGTCATCACCAGCAGCCTGCTCGGCCTCTGTGTGATAGTGCAGATTCTTAATCTCTTTAGCGCCGGCGCTGAAAACAAGGCCCCCGCATATGGCAACTGACAAAAACAGATAAATTTGTTTGAACACTTTATACTCCTTTAATAAAACACTTATACAAAAATCTTTGAACCTTATCAACGGTTTTATGCCGGGTACTGCACCCTACACCCTCTCAGGAACGAGCGCGCGGAACGCGGAGGGAGGGTCGGGAAGACTGCGGCCCCGGTTTACGATAACGGCGCAAAACATGCAATGCCGCTCATCAGGCGTCGTCCCGCAAGCGGAACTATGCCCGACAAGTAGAGCGGCTACTACACTGAACGACAAATCTTGCACGCCGCAAGTGTAGTAGTCGCTCTAGGAGCGACATACGAGCGACAAACGCCGCTCGTAAAGCGGCATTGGTTGACGATGCTGTGCGACGATGCTGGTGGACGATTGGGATCGTGCGGGGGCTCGTCAACCAAAGTCGAAGGCGAATTTCAGTAGCTCCGGTTTCCAACCGGAGATGTCCGATTGGAAATCGGAGCTACGTTGCTCCGCAAATGTATAAGATCACTTTGAAGATCATTCGCAGTCGCCCGCATAGCGAACAACCTCCTTCTCCCGCGCTTGAGTGAAAATATTTTCTGCAAGCAGGATGCTTGCACTACTCCATTGTCGCTGTGACAGCAACATCCCAAAAGCCCGCCCTGGAGCAGCCTTCCGTCTTCGCGCTTCGCAGCTACGCCGGACACGGAAAGGCTGGACAACAAACCTTACGGGGCAGCTGTTTGCTGTTCACGCTTCAGCGCGCTCTTTGCTTTCCGGCCGATTATTGAGAAGTTCGCGCATTTCCAGCGGCAGCGGCGCTTTAAACAGCATGGGCGCGGCTGTAACAGGATGTGTGATCCCAAGCTCCAGCGCATGCAGGGCCTGTCGCGGCAAGCGGAGTTTTTTCCAATCAGACTCTGTAAGCTGATCGCTGATAAATTTTAGAAACAGATTCTCATCAACGCCATAGATCTTGTCGCCCACAACCGGAAAACCAAGCGAAAAAAGCGTTGCCCGTATCTGGTGCAGGCGCCCGGTGATCAACACGACCCTCACCAGCGAGAGCTCATGGTTGCTCTTCACTCTTTCAAACCGGGTCTCTGCCCACTCTGCGCCGGCAACCGGCTGCGCATCCCGCGTACCCGCCACAAACGCCCGCTTCTTTCGGAGCACGGAATCCGTATCGCGGGAGAGCCATCCACGCGCAATGATATGCTCGGGAAACTCACCTTCAACAATCACAGAGTAGAGCTTTTCCACCTTGCGGAGCAGGAATTGCCGTAAGAGGTGCTTTGCAGCCGCAGCATTTTTAGCAGCCAAAACAACGCCGGATGTTTCGCGGTCAAGACGATTGATCAGGCGCAGCTCCTGCACACCAGTGTTCTTCTTTAAAATCGTAAGCAGCGTGTTTTCAAGGTAGCAGCCGCTGGGGTGACAGGGCAGATTTCCGGTTTTATTGACAGCGATCAAGTGCTCATCTTCATAGAGCACCGCTATATTGCGGTCGACTTTCGGTTCAGGGGCCTCCGGGGCATGGTACAGGATCGCATCGTTGGTCTTCAAGGTTGCACTGGCCGATGCCGGAGTGCGGTTCAGCAGCACCTGTTTATCGCTGAGCGCAGCCTGCCACTGCGCTTCATCCTTAAATGGATAGCGTTTAACCACAAAGTCGAGAACACACATCCCCGACTCCGCGGCCTGCACAATTGCTGTAACTCTTCTTCGCATCTTTAAACCTCACACAGTCGCTTAGGCGAACAATCGCCAGCATTTGCAAATTGCTTCATCCGCCTTCTTCCTAAATGAAAATATTTTCTGCAAGCAAGATGCTTGCACTACTCCATTATCACTTTTACAGTAACGT
>JAQUCE010000170.1 GCA_028686345.1 Kiritimatiellia bacterium | reverse complement strand
CCGCAAATCAGATGCAAGCGTACAACCAACCACTCTCAGATAACCATTCAGACATGGCGCTGCTGCACAGTGTCCGCGAAGCATCACAGCCGCGCATACCGATTACGCAGCTGATCTCCAAAGCCAAGTTTCTTGTGCAGACCGTCTGCCAGTGGCTTTATAACCGGCGGGCGTTCTGCCACTGTCTTATCCTAGGCGTGGTACTGGCCTATCTTGTGAACCCGCTGCCGATTGTCGGACCGATACTGACCTCGCTGAGCATCTCTTTGTCAGTGCTTTACGGTATCGGCAAACAATTCCAGGCCGACCTTGACCGTCACTTCCGTTTTATTATCCAAGGCGACATCATCGTTGCGCTGGATCTGCTGCGCAAGCTCACCAAGGGTAGACCCGTTTAAAAGTTGATTCCCCCTGACGAAGTTCTTTCATCCATTCATCTGTATGCTTTGTAGCACAAAAATTTGCGGCGTAACCGAGCATAGCTTTTGCTCCGACCGGCTGCCGCGTGGTTTGCGGACGGATGCGGCACTTTGTGGGAGATGCCATCTCCCGCAGAATACACTGACCAGAGGTCAGATTCATACGTCTTCTGATCTCTGCCGGAATTGATATCTGTCCACGTTCAGTGACTGTTGTAACAAGTGTTTTCACGGTTAAATAATCATCATGTACATCTATCGTGTCAACAGGGATTTACGGCTGTGAATTAGTGCAAATTACCGGATAACCTTCAAAACCATTGTTGTCCACCGCATAGCGGAGGACATACTTATATTGTTGTCCACCGCATAGCGGAGGACATACTTATATTGCAAATAAATTGAATCCGCCGTTACACGGTGGATTGTCCTGAAGGAACACCTCAATCCAGCATATAACGCTCACCCGCAGCACTTTTTATATTTTTTGCCGCTGCCGCACGGACAGGGGTCATTGCGACCAACAGTGGGCTTTGCTGTGACAGGGGTATGGCGAATCTGGCTGCCGCCCTCTTCCGCGGAGTTCAGCATGATGGCATCAAAACCAGCTTGCGCGGCCTGTGCGACCCTGGAAACCGGCTGGCTGGAAGCGGGCGCTTGTTGCTGATGATCCAGTATATTCATCCCCGCATGTATGGTCTTAATATTAGCCTGATTCACCCCTGAGCCCTCCAGCAGTGCGCCGAAGTTCTGCACGGTGGTGGTCTTGAAAGCCATACTGACAACCTCGGTTTTAATGTTTGTCATCAGTGATTCAAACATATCAAAGGCTTCACGCTTATATTCAATCAGCGGATCACGCTGTCCATAAGCGCGCAGGTTGACGCTATGGCGCAGCTCATCCATGGCTCGCAGATAGTCCTGCCATTGCTCATCAATACAGCGCAGAAACACCGCGCGTTCCATCAGCGGTAAAACCCGTTGATCCTCCAGTGAGCACTTGAGCTCATAGGCTTTTTGAACAAGGCTGTTGATCATGGCGCCAGCTTGGGCTGGTTCGCCTTTAAAGCCCGCGACATCCTCCAGCTTCAGGGCAACCGGGAATGTATCGGTGACCCATTCCACCAGCGCCTCCGGGGAGGCATCCTTGGCAGAGAAGAGAAAGCCTTCGCAGCGGGAGAGAATCAGATCATGGAAGACATCCAGGATAAGATCGTGCGAATTATCGGAGGTGAGGATTTCGCCGCGCAGTTGATAAACGACGGTACGCTGTTTGTTCATCACGTCATCATACTCAAGTGTACGTTTACGGATAGCGAAGTTCTGCTGTTCAACACGGCGTTGGGCTGTTTCCACTGAGCGATTGAGCCACTTGTGTTCCAGGGCTTCGCCCTCTTCCATTCCAAGACGTGTCATGATGCCGGAAATTTTATCAGAGCCGAAGAGGCGCATCAGACTGTCTTCGAGGGAGATATAGAACTGGGAGGAGCCTGGGTCGCCCTGGCGTGCGCAGCGACCGCGCAGCTGGCGGTCGATACGGCGTGATTCATGCCGTTCAGAGCCGATCACATGCAGGCCGCAAGGGGTCTCGATTAAGAGCTGCTTCAGCGTCTTGGGCCCATTGTCATATTTTTCATCCAGCCCAACTTGCGACCTGATGGTTGAAACCGGCACCCAGACAACATCCGGGCCCAGCTTAATATCCGTGCCGCGTCCAGCCATGTTGGTGGCAATCGTCACAGCCCCGGGTTGTCCGGCAAGCGAGACAATCTCCGCCTCACGGGCGTGGTTTTTCGCGTTCAAAACATTGTGTGGAATCTTCGCCATGCGCAACATGCGGCTGAGCACCTCAGAGGTCTCAACAGTCACAGTGCCGAGCAAAACCGGTTGTCCTTTGTTGTGACAATCCACCACCTCATTGATAATCGCCTTGTACTTCTCACGCTGGGTTTTATAGATGCGGTCATTTCCATCAACGCGTCGGACCGGACGATTGGTTGGAATCACGGTCACATCCAGGCCATAGATATCATGGAACTCGGAGGCCTCGGTCTCGGCTGTGCCGGTCATGCCGGCCAGTTTGTCATAGAGCCTAAAATAATTCTGGATCGTAATGGTGGCCAGGGTCTGAGTTTCACGCTCAATATGAACCTCCTCTTTGGCCTCAACCGCCTGGTGCAGGCCATCGCTCCAGCGGCGTCCGGGCAATACACGTCCGGTGTACTCATCCACAATATAGACATGGTTCTCCTGAACAACATAGTCCACATCTTTTTCATAGAGGCAGAAAGCGCGCAGGAGTTGATCCACATTATGCACCCGCTCGCTGCGGATCATGAAATCCGCTTGTATCTTCTGATGACGGCGCTGGCGCTCCTCCTCTGTCAGGGAGGTATCGCCATCAAGCTCTGAGAGTGCGCTCACCAGATCGGGCATGACAAACATCTCGGGATCCTCGGGCGAGAGAAGCTCGCCGCCGCGATCAGTCAGGGAGACCTCACGTGAGCGTTCATCAATGGAGAAGAGCAGCTCTTCGAGCAGGCTGCGGGCCTGATCTTTGCGCATCTCGGTCAGCATCATATTTTCCACCTGCTCATGCAATTTGCGCACAGCAGGGTCCTCGATCAGATGCAGAAACTGCTTGTGCTTTGGCATGCCGTGATAAACCTGATAGAGTTTATGCATGATCGCTTCCGTGTCGCCGCCGCTCTCGAGCATTTTTTTAGCTTCACCAATGTAGCGATTACAGATCTCCTGTTGCTCGCGAACCAGCCGGTTGACCAAGGGGCGCAGCTCCATATACTGCGAGGTGGAGGAGTGCGCGGCCGGTCCCGAGATAATCAGCGGGGTACGGGCTTCATCAATCAGGATCGAGTCAACCTCATCGATAATCGCGTAGTAGTGGCCGGTCTGCACCACCTGGTCGGGTTCGGTGGCCATGCCGTTATCACGCAGGTAATCAAATCCGAACTCACTGTTTGTGCCATAGGTGATATCGCAGGAATATTGCTCTCGCCGCTCATACGGAGACATACTGTTCTGAATACATCCAACCGTCAGCCCGAGAAACTCGTAGAGCTGTCCCATCCACTCGGCGTCGCGCAGTGCCAGGTAATCATTGACTGTGACCAGCCGCACATTTTTACCGCTCAAGGCGTTTAAGTAGAGCGGCAGCGTTGCGGCGAGGGTTTTGCCCTCGCCGGTCTGCATCTCCGCGATCTTGCCTTGGTGCAGAGAGATGCCGCCTATCAACTGCACATCAAACGGAATCATATCCCAGACAAGGTCATGGCCGCAAACCTTACGGCTTTGTCCGCAAAGCCGGCGGCACCCGTTTTTAACCGCTGCAAAGGCCTCGCAAAGGATATCATCCAAGGTTTCACCCTCAGCCACGCGCTGCTTAAACTCAACGGTCTTGGCCCTGAGCTGCTCATCGGAGAGCGACTGGTAGCTCTGTTCAAAATTGTTAATCCGTATTACAAGCGGTTGCAAACGTTTTATATCACGTTCATACTTGCTGCCAAAAATTTTTCTAATCAAATTCATAATTCACCTTGTCAAATAGATAAAAGAACTCCCCCCAGGAATCAAAAAAAGAGGAACTTGAGTTTATAGCACAGAGAGCGGGATTTTTCCAGTGTAAACAAAGCGTTTAACTCAGAAAAGGCGATCAAAGCGGAACATTGGGGACTAATCGGAGGAGCTTTTCTTTGCAATACTGATAAAGCGTCGAGGCCTCCTGGGCATACATCCCGCGCACCTCCGCCGCCAGCTGCAACGCATCATCCCGAATGATACAGCTGAACACTTTTTTAACCAGAGGGATCATATTAGGGGTCATGCTGAACTCATCCACCCCCATGCCATATAGCAAGACAGCCATCACTGGATCAGAGGCCATCTCACCGCAAACCGTGATTTTGCTGTTATGGGCATGTCCGGCTTTGATCGTCATATCAATCAGTTGCAACACCGCCGGATGAGCGGGTTGATACAGACGCGCCACACTCTCATTCAATCTATCAACCGCCAGCGTGTACTGGATCAAGTCATTAGTTCCGATGGAAAAGAAGTCACTCTCTACAGCGAGGGAGTCAGCTATCAAGGCGGCGCCCGGCACCTCCACCATGACCCCCTGTTTGATATTTTCATTAAAGCCGCGCCCCTCGCGGCGCAGCTCATCCATGCACTCCGCAAGGATTTGGTTGGTTTCGCGCAGCTCCTCCAGCACGGTAATCATGGGGTACATAATCTGAAGTTTGCCATGCACACTGCTGCGTAAAACAGCACGCAGCTGCCGCTTGAAAACATCGGGGTTGCGCAGCAGGTAACGGATCGAGCGATTGCCAAGAAACGGGTTGGCCTCGCCGGGTTTTTTAGAGTTGGCTATGATTTTATCGCCGCCGAGATCCAGCACGCGAATTGTGATTTCCTGATCAGGCTCCAGCGCGCGCACCGCGCGGGTGTAAGCCTCAGTCTGCTCATCCTCGGTTGGCTCACGGTTCAGCGCGAGCCAGAGATACTCGGAGCGATACAAACCAACGCCCTCCGCTCCAACAGCTTCAAGGTCGGAGATAGTGGTGCCGGAATCGATATTGGCAATCAGCGGAACCCGGACATTGTCTTTTGTCTGACCCAGCTTGTTTTTCAACTCTTCCAGCGAGATATTAAAGGTTTTATTGATCTCAGCCGCTTTGTTGAGCTCATCAATCGCGTTCTGATCCGGATGCAGAATAACCGTGCCGCTGGTTCCATCAACCAGCAGATAATCGCCGTTCGCGGCGATCTCGGAGAGGTTCCCAATACCAACCACCGCGGGTATTCCCAATGCCCGTGAGATGAGCGAAGCGTGCGACGTGAGACTCCCGCGGTCAGTGGCGAACCCCATGATAAGGTGGCGCGGCAGGGAGATTGTCTCTGAGGGGCTCAACTCTTCCGCAACAATAATACATGGTTTAGTGACTAGCGAGGCGGCCATATCACTCACCCCCAGCAGATTGCGGATCAAGCGACTGCCAATATCATAGATGTCATTCACCCGTTCGCGCAGATACTCATCCTCCATACTTTCAAAGATGGCAGCATACTCGGAAACAACACTATGGACCGCCCACTCAGCGTTGCACAGCTGCTCCTTGATCTTGTTTTGACACTTATCGATCACCACCGGATCATCAAGAATCATTACATGCCCTTCAAAGGTGGCAGATTCAGAGCCGCTGACACGCTTGCAAAGCTCAGCTGAGAGTGAGTGGATCTGATGGCGGGTTAATGTGAAGGCCTCTTGCAGTCTCTCGATTTCAGATGAGATCAGCACTGCGCTGATATCATATTCCGGAACCTGCTCCCGCCACTTTTTGCGAAAAACATAAACCGTTCCCGCAACCTGGCCATGCGATGCTGGCAAGCCCTTAAAAACTCTCATGACACCGCTATTGCTTCTCATACTTCCGACTCTTTCAACTGCTAATCCTGCTCTTCAGGTATATCAAACTTGCGTGAGACCAGTCCGGCAAGCTCATTTATCGCCTCGGAACTCTGCTCGCCGATCGCGGTTAGGAGCAACTCAGTTCCACAGGCGGCCCCGAGCGTCATTAACGCCAGAATGCTCTTACCTGAGACAACTGTTCCCTCTTTTTCCACATAAACATCCGCATTGTAACGACTGGCGACTTTAGTGAACAGGCTGGCGGGGCGGATATGCAGCCCATACTTGTTCGACAGGCAAACCTTACGCTCCACTCTACGGGCGGCTAAATCTTCCATTAACATCTCTCCTTACTGGAATGTAAATCCCCAACTCTCTTTTCAAGCTCGTCAACAGCCACATACCCTGACAGACGAAGTTTCTGATCCTGCGCCGCAGTCTCAGCCAAATTAACCAGACTCCGGCCCGGGGCAACGGGCACAATTCGCTGTGGAATCTGAACTCCAATAAACTCGCGCGTCAACAGCACGCTTCCTGTACGGTCAAAACTGTGCTCAATCTCACTTTGCTGCGTCAGAGTGAGCACAAGATCAATCTGCTTCTCACGGCGAACAGCCCCCACTCCGAAAACCTGCCGGACGTTTAATATCCCGATCCCGCGGATCTCCATAAAGTCGCGTTCAACTTCGGTGGAGGTTGCGATCAGGTGGTTGATGCCGTGGCGCCGCACACAGGTCAAATCATCGGCGACCAATGCGTGTCCCCGTTTAATCAAACCAAGCGCGGTCTCACTTTTACCCACCCCCGACTTGCCCTCAATCAAAACCCCTATGCCGGATATATCCATCATGGTGGCATGGACCCGACAGCGGGGCGAAGCCAGTTCCTCGAGCAAAATCATCGCGGACATCATGAAATACCG
>JAQUCE010000169.1 GCA_028686345.1 Kiritimatiellia bacterium | reverse complement strand
CCAAAAGAAGCTCCAGTACAGCACCGCCTACTGCGATGCCCACACCGCAGTCACCCCTTGGAGCCGTACTGATTACGATTGGCGCGTTCCCGGTGCCGGGACCTTTGGCCAGACATATTACGCCTATGGCGAAATTATGCTGCTGCAGAAGCAGGCCTGGAACGGCCCGGTCTATTCAGAGGGCAACAATCACTTCTCTTACTGCGGTCTGACTGACGGCAACTATGCGCAGGACCAGCCTTACAATCTGAGCGACAACCCCTGGCTGGTTGATTTCGATCTGCGAAAAATGCACGACCTATGCTGCAACTTCGGTGTTGGCAATGTGGACATGTTCTTTGGGCGAAGAGCTGATCTGGGAGACACTCCCCAGGCGCTTCGAAGTTCACTGGACCGTTTTCTGGCCGCCACGCTGGCCTTTGGCCACCCCGGCTTTCTCCTGCGTACCGGCGGCATTGAAAACACGCTGCGCAGTTACTTCATGATTCAACAGCTTGCTGAGCGTTACACACTGGCCTCTGCAAAAAGTATTCAGTATTTTGATGGAGCTCGGCTGGTGAATACAAGTACGGCCGTTGCCGGCGGTGCTTATAAGCGCAGCCAGGTGGCAGTCGAATATGAGGGCGGGGTGAATGTCATTGTCAACGGCAGCACCACCGAGGATCTTAATATACATTGGAAGGGACGCGAAATTGCGCTTCCTCCAAACGGCTATCAGGGGTGGAGCGACGATGGAGAGATCGAAGTTTTCAGTGCGCTGCGTGATGGACACCGGGTGGATTATGCCCGCACACCGAAATATTTATACCTCGACGGGCGCGGCGAGCTCACCCGTTTTGCGGATGCAGCCGCAGCCGGAGCCGCGGTCTGCCGCTTTGAGAAGGATGGCTGTTACGAGATCATCCCTGCCGGGAATCAAGAGTGCGGTTTTGCAGTTAATGCCAAGAGTGCTGTTGGCCGCGATAAATCCGGCTCGACATTGGGTCCCTGCGACTTGCGCCTTTCCCGAGGCCTGACTTGGATTCAGCCAGTGGCAGGCGCCTTCAGCTATTGGCTTCAACCAGCGGATGCTCCCGCCGAACAACAGCGGCTGAGCTGCGATGTGCTGAAGGTTGTCCCAGGGCAGAGAGTCACGGTAAGCTCGCAGCGCGAAAAATACGAAGTAAAGATTCCTGCGGACGCTATCCCAGGGGAGCGTATTTGGAAAGAGCTGGAACAGGCATGGATTGATTTTACAGTGGTGCCGCTCTGCAGGGTGGAGATGAAGGTCTCCGGCAATACGCTGGTGGCCACATTGACACCAAACATCACTCTCCCAAACGCGATAGTTCAGGCTGGAGGACAAAGGCATGAACTCAGTTTGGTTGCCGGCCTGAGCCAGGAGCTTGAAATTCCGATTGCGCAGCATCCATCTGAGCATTTCAGAAGAGTTTTGATTGATATCCAGGCTGGGGATCTGCGGCAGCGGGAGCATCGTGCTATAACAGCGCAGGATCAGTACCTCAATCTACAGCCTCTCCCACCCACATGGAGATCCGGTATGCGGTTGCAAAAGAGAACCCAGGAGGAGCCGCTTTCAGGCCTTACCGGAGCGCAAGCCCATTCAAGGCCCGACATGGAGTGCGGTGGTGTCAAGAAAGAGGGGACAATCTTTATGCATCCGCCTTACAAAGGGGGCGAGGGGTATGTTTTTATTGAATACAGCACACTAGAACTTCCAGCGAGCCCGGTGGCATTTCGCGCCTTTGTTGGGAAAGGGGATGGCAGTGACCTCGGCGACGGCATTGTGTATTGTGTGATGGTGGAGGAGCTGGACGGAAAAGCGACCGAGGTTGCCCGCCTGCACGTTACCAAGCATGAGTGGCTGGCGATTGAAGCAAATCTTACTCCTTGGTCCGGCAAGAGGGTTAATCTAAAGTTGATCACTGATATTGGTGAAAACACCTCTGGCGACTGGGGGGGGTGGGCTGAGATGCGCTTGGAGAGCGTGCGGAAAGAGCTGGTCTGGACCCTGCTTCCTGAAGCCGAAGCCCATTTTGAACCCTCCCCGCATCCGCTGTCCAACCTGACAGAGACGGATTTGAGGCAGGCGCGGAGCGGCGTGATCCGTTATCAGGGTATCGGGTTGGCTGGAATAGATGTGCAATATGGAAGCACGGCTTTACTCAACAAAATTGAGCTTGGCAGTATGACACCCGCCAGCGGCGACGAAAGAAACAATATCTGGAGCAAGTCAGTGGAGATTCCGCTGAATGCGCAGGCCTTGCAGAGCCTGCGGATGCACAATGTTTTTGAGATTGTGAACCCCGGCGAAGACTGCTTTAAGGTTCGCAATTTCTGCCTGGAGGTTGAGTTGGCGGATGGTCGCAAAGTCGCGACTCTGATTAACGCGGGGATTACTACGCAGCCCGGTTCATGGGCATATGCCGAGGGCCTCGGGGTTTTACAGGGCACCAATATTAAGATTCACCTCTGGTTTTCAAAGGGGGAGTAAGGAAGGCGACCTATGTGGATATGGCACCAAAGGAGTGAGATGACTCGAAAATTAAAAATTGCAACCTTGTTGTTTTGTGTCGCAGTAGCACTCTCTGCCCAAGAGGTGGTGACTGTTAATCCTGTTGATACCGGTAAAGCACTGGTCAACCCCGGGATGGGCTGGACCATGCACTTTTACTCCAATGTTCCCCAAAACTACGGATCAAAGCTGGAACCTTCCGATACGCTGGACGACTTTCCCGGGTTATCCACTATTTATCTGCGTATCCCCTGGGCTTATATTGAGCCGGAGGAGGGGCGTTTCAACTGGGCCATACTCGACACCCCGGCGCAGCGCTGGATCTCGAAAGGTAAAAAGATCGCACTGCGTCTGACCTGCTCCGAGAACTGGATGAAATATGCCACACCGGAGTGGGTCAAGGATGCTGGAGCCAAGGGGACTTTCTATGTTTATGGTCAAGGACCGGTCGAAGAGAGTAATTCGTGGGATCCATACTTTGATGATCCGGTTTTTCTGGAAAAGCTGGAGCGGTTCTTGGCCGCAGCCGCCGCCCGCTATGATGGATCACCCCATGTTGAGTTCATCGATGTGGGGACTTATGGCCTGTGGGGTGAGGGCCACACTCACGCGAGCAGCCAGCAGGATAAAATTGAGATTAAAAAAGCGCACATTGATCTGCACACCAAGCACTTTAAAAAAACGTTGCTGTGTATCAGCGATGACTTCGCTGGCAATGCCCAGCCCGGCAGAAATTTTCCAATCACCGATTACGCTTTTTCGCAGGGGGTGACAATTCGTGATGACAGCATCCTGGTACAGCCGCCACCTAATTCATGGTATCACGCGGAGATGGCGCAGCAGTTCTGGCCAACACTACCTGTGATCCTTGAACATGATCACTATGGTGCATCTCTCCAGCGTAAGGCATGGAGTAAAGAGTTGCTTTTAAAAGCCGTAGAAGACTATCATGCAGCCTATATGTCGATTCATTGGTGGCCGAGAATTTTGCTGGATGAGAATCGCGATGTGATCGATAGAATCAACCTGCGCATGGGCTACCGCCTGATGCCGGTTGAAGTGGTCTGGCCTGCCACGGTGAAGGTCGGCGAGTACTTTAAGGTGCGGTGGCATTGGTCCAACACAGGGGTGGCACCCTGTTATCCGGGCGGTTATCCGGCTTTAACGCTGAAAGATGGCAAAGGCGGGATTGTTTCGGTGCTGAGTGATGAGAGCCTTGATCTGCTGACCTTGAAAACCGGAGCACCGGGCTGGGCACCGGTGGTCAGCCATACAAGTGAGTTTGTGATTGGACTGGTTGCACCGACTACCAGGCAGGGTCAATATGATGTGTATATCTCGGTGGGCGAACGCGACGGCACCCCGCGCATTGCCCTGCCCGTGAAAGACGATGATGGACAGCGGCGGTATAAAATCGGAGAGATTACACTCCGGTAGCTTGCAGCACTGGGGTGCAACATAAAACTTGGGAAAAATAATCCGGGCTGATTTTCAACTACAAATGGCCGCGAATAAACTCGTTAAACATTCATTTTAGGGGGCAAAATACCGCTCTAAGGCCCAAAAAACAACGTTTTTTTGATGTAAGTTATTTCAGATCAAGATTTTACAGAGGCTTAGCGTCAAAACAGGCACTGCCACGCAGACAACAGGAAAAGATTGTTGATGTGGTGGAAGCGTTCGTCGATAAAAAACTTACTCCCGCATAATTCATGCGCCTCCGCTTGATTCTCCCTTTTTGCCCGCGCGACGGGTGTTTCTTTTTTGCTGGCTCGGTAAGAGCCGGAAAAAAGGAACGACCGCCGGGTGGAACAAGGAGCGTAGCGACGCGATAGGCGCTTGCATATTCAGCGGGGACGGCGTGACCTGTGCTATCGCAGAGGGCATGCCGTGGGGTGTGGGGTGAATGGCCGCTTGCTCTTGAGTGCCCGCAAAGTGGAAGTGGACATCCGCCGTCGCCCCGCAAGCGGGGGCTATGGCGTGACATGGAGGGGAGCACGGGAAGCCTGGGGGCTCCCCTTTAAAATGATTGAGAAAGCCGGTGTTCACCGCCGTTTGTTCGCTGACCGAAGGGCAGCGAAGTAGCGGCGAGGGAACTCCGGCTTTTCCTTGCCGGTAAGTGAACGTGTACTCTGCCATGTCCGCCGTAGCCCGAAGGGCGAAGGAGGAAGGCGTGCCGTGAACGTACGGCCTTCAACTCCCCCGACAGTGTGCGCCGTAGCCCAGAGGGCGAAGGAGTAAGCAGGAAGGGTGAAGTTCAGGAGGGAGTTCGTAGAACGGCCTGAACAATCCCTTCCCCGGGGGCTGGGGGCTTGGCTAAGCGGCGGTGTGACTGCGCCCACCCGTAGGGCGGCGACCTCTAAACAAAACGAAGCCTGCGCCGTTGTCCCCCGGGCGTAGCCCCTTGCGGGCGGAGACGGGATGGGTTTTCCCCTTGGTGGAATTCCTTTTTTGAAAGGGGCGCCTCGGAAAGGGGTGTCCAGAGGGGAAAACCAAGGCGGGGAAAACGGCGTGAGGCGCAGAGACACGCCACGCCGTAGTCCCGCTTGCGGGACGAAGGAGGGCCGCCGCGCCTGGAGCGAGACCGCATAGCGGTTGAGCGTTGAAGTGAGAACCGCAGGGCGAACACCTTTAACCGCAGGATCTGGCGCGATGTGTGCGTATCCGACGAAGCTCGAAGAGTGGAGGAGGAAGCAGATAGCGTGACAGATCCGAGGATAGATGGAGGCGTTGGCGACCGGCCTGCGAGGAGCGGAGCGACGATCAAGCAGGCAGGGTGACAACGCCGGAGGCGGTAAGCCATTACGGCTCCACATTTATTTCACGCTTTCTGAATCCTTAAGCAACTTAGCTGCGTTTACTTTTAAATTTTCTCGGAACTTATTCCAAGTTGGAATATCCTTTTCATCAGTCAGCAGAAACACTTTATGATATAGCGTATCTGTAATATAAGTATCTTCATATTGCTTCTTAATGTCATCTGACGGATAAGTGTATGTTTTGGGCAATAGGATAATACACCCATCAGATCGCTCGTTAATAATTGGTTCTTTAGAATCACGTTTATGTATAAAGATGAATACATGATTTACTTTTCCAAAACGACTTTTCTTTCTCGTTATTGAACGATTTCCTTTACTTCTTAATTTCAAATTTGATGGAAGTGATTTACCTATTAACTGCATAACCTCAATTGTATTTGTATCTCCATATACAATTGATGATTGTATAAAAATAATTATAAAACAAACTATTGTTAAACGAAAAATGGCCTTTATTCGCTTTGATGAAAAGATCTTATGGTGTAAGTGCATTTGTCGGAGCTCCACTATATTTTACGGTAGTTTTATCTGTGCCATCGCAAGAATTCCACACAACAGTTAAAGAACGTGAATATCCTTGCGCATCAGGTGGATCACTTACACGCTGAACCCATGCATTAATTCCAAGTAGACTATTACCCCAAGGTTGTCCATCTCTAGGATTTCCATACCCCCATGGCAGATTCCAAGGGTCATTAACATGTGATGCATTATATGAATCATAGTATTGTGCTACACCTTTCCAAACTGCTTTTCCTCTTGTACAATTATCTCCGCCCGTAAAGTGCCACTCATCCGTCTCGCCTATACTAAAAACTTCAGCATATCTTAGTTCTGATTCCTGATGCAAAATATCACCTGTTTCACAATCGTAAATCACGTAATCCATAAACATATTCTGAATAATACTTCCCTCGCCTGTTAAAGAACCTTTGTTAATTAAATCAAAAGACCCAACAAAATCAAAGAACCCATAATCCTTGTATTCAGTTTTTGTATAGTTGAAAACCAAAGAGGCATTTAAACCCAGCGGATCAACCTTATTAACCGCATCATTCCCACCGAACCCATAAAGGTTATTCCCTCCCCGTTCCCCCATCGGGTCTCTGGAGAGCCATATACCAAGAATCGGGTCGTAGTAGCGATATCCGTAGTAATACAATCCGGTTTCGGGATCAAAATATTTAGTTGAGAACCGATGGGTGAAGTCATCAGCCATTGAACAAGAATGAACGGTTATTTCACCAAAGACGGAGTATTCATAATGGGCTTTGACTGCTCCTGTGCTATCAATATATTCCGTCACATTTCCGTTTGCGTCAGCAAGAGCGTAATAGGTGTTGGTGCTTGAAGGGGTTGTTTTTGTTTCACATAATAAGCCGCCGACACCACCGGCTCCTTGGCGTGTGCCGGACAAATCTAAACCCCAAGTGTAGTAGCTGATGTTGGTTGTGAAGATGGTTTGGTC
>JAQUCE010000067.1 GCA_028686345.1 Kiritimatiellia bacterium | reverse complement strand
CTGCGGATGTTCATTTCAAGGGCTGGCTTGATAATGTTCAGGTGGCAAACCGCGCCTTCAGCGCCAGCGAGATCACAGCGCTGATGCAGCAGAGCAGCGCCACTGAAAATATGCTGCCAGTCGGCACATCGCTGCACGTTGCCGCCGGTGCTATGGTGGATCTGAACGGCTCCCGGCAGGCCGTGGCTGTCCTCACTGGCGGCGGTCGGGTGACAAGCAGCTCGCTGGCTCTCGCGGCTCTGACGGTGGGAGGCGAGAACTCCAGCGATTTTGCAGGAAACTTTGATGGTGAGATAGCGATCAATAAGGTTGGAACAGGCTCCTTAAAGCTGTCAGGGTTGCATGTTGGCAGTGGCGATATAACAGTCAACAGCGGAACCCTTGTACTGAGTTTGGCCCCCTTGCACTCTCTGCTGGCCAGCAGCAAGATCTGGTTTGATGCAGCCGACGCAACCACCCTGACAACAAATGCAACGGGGGTTGTCACGCTCTGGACGAATAAGGGCGGCGCCGGGGCAACCCTGGATGCAGTGCCGATAGCAGCCGGGGCTGGGCCGACCGTGCTGCCCGGAGCGCTGAACAACCAGCCCGTGCTCTCGCTGGATGCCACGAACGGTCTGCGCACAGCGGCTGACGCAGGTGTCTATGGAGCGCAAAACCGGACGCTCTTTGCTGTTGGCTGCCGCAAAAACAATGGCAATATGTTTCTTGCCCACATTGGCTACGGCAGTGACAATCAGGCTTTCGGAATCGCGAGCCAACATAATCTTTTGTTCGGTTATACGTGGGGGTGGGGGAAAGATATTACCTTCCCGGCCCGCGCCAACAGCGTCTATGAGATCTATGATTACATGATTGAGAACAAGCAGAGTACCGCCAACCTGATCAGCGGGAAAAATCTGCTCAGCGGATCATTGTGGACTGCACCAGCCACGGTTAACACTCCGCTGTACCTGGGGTCGCGCTTTAATGACATAGGCAACGGCAATATCGCTGAGGTCATCCTCTTTGACCGCGCGCTGACCCCCAGGGAGCGTGCGACAATCGAGAGCTATCTGCGCTCCAAGTGGTTCGCTGCAAACAACACAGTTGCGCTGGCTGCCGGAACCGTGCTGGATCTGGATAGCAGTACTCTGACACTGGGGAAGCTCAGTGGCAGCGGTCTGGTGACCAACGGCACGCTGGGTGTCACTGGAACCATTGCGCCGGGCGGCACGAACAGCGTCGGCACCCTGACCATGGCTGGCTTAACACTTCAGGGCGGCACGCTGCTGACCGATGTGCGGACAGATGGCAGCTGCGATCTGCTGGAAGTAGAGGGGCCGCTGGATTTGACAGGGTTTGCCCTGCAGATAGCCGATGCCACTCAGCTCAGGACTGGAAAATCCTATCTGATTGCATCCTGTTCGCCTGGAGAGCTGACCGGAACATTCGCTGCCGTGAATCTTGAAACCGGAGGCTGGAGAGTTGGCTACAACAATGCCACCGGAGAAGTACGCCTCTACTGCCAGGGGCTTGTGATTATGATTCAGTAAAAATTGGAGCTATGCAATGAGTTTTAAAGTACGTACAACCCTTTGTTTAGCCCTGCTGTTTTTTTGTGCAGGGCATTCCAGGGCGCAGGACGAGGTGGCGCGACAGGTACTCCCTGCCAAACAAGGTGGCAAGGTGGTGTCATCAGCTGTCATGGACGACATCTATGAGCAGATCAAAACACCTTTTAAATGTCGTATCTCGGTGGCAACCTTGCGGGATATGAAGCTGACCCGCTGAAAATCGGCATGGCCTATACAATTGATCCCACGTTAGCCAAGCCGTGGACGCGCCTTTCAGAACCAGTCCTCACCCGTGATCAGCCGGATTGCCGCGCTTGGAAGAAACTCACGCAGTATAAGAGTAACATTATTCACGACAAGGAGAGGTCGCTGGGGTTATCCGTTTGTGATGTTCTACAACGGTAAGACCAAAAGCGGTTACGAGCGTATCGGCATGGCTGTTTCAAGTGATATGCAAAGATGGCTGCGCTATGGCGCCGACCCTGTGATCGACAACGGCAGCGGTATATCCGGCGACCCCCAGATCACACGCATCGGCGACATCTGGGTGAGAGTAGAAGAAGTGTACGAGTGCGTAAGTGCGCGAAGGCAGTGGTCACGCCTTTTGTGCGGGAGCAACGTAGCTCCGATTTCTAATCGGACATGCCCGGCTGGAAACCACGGCGCGGGTCAAGGAAGTCGTTCGCTATGCGGGCGACTGCGGAGCGCCTGCGAATGACTGGCACGCAGTATAGTCAGCCGCATAGCGATTGACCTCCTTGCTCCGCAAGTACGCATCACCGGAGATATGGGTCAAAACAGTTTCATTTATTTTTGGTAAAAAATTCCTCTGTTGTAACAAATTCTTTGGGGTTGACAATCATGGGGTTGAAAAGTGATAATAAACATTTATTTTCACCTCAATTGGAGTTTACAAATGGTAGCGTCGGCTAATGATTTTTTATGTGCACAAGGGCTGGATGTCGCCTCGATTAACCGTGAGAAAATATTGGCCGCGTTTGCCGAAGAGATGGCCGCTGGTTTGAATAATGAGCCGTCATCGCTGGCCATGATCCCCTCTTTCATTTCAATTGACCGCGAGGTGCAGATCAATCAGCCGGTGGTGGTGCTGGATGCCGGCGGCACGAACTTGAGAACTGCCGTGGTCTCGATCAACACCAACGGAGTCGCGCGGATCGGCGAGTTCTGTAAGCGCGCTATGCCCGGAACCGAGGGCGAGTTGAGCCGCGATGCGTTTTTTGAGGTGCTGGCTGATTTCACATTGTCAAGGCTTGACCAATCAGAAACAGAGACAATCGGTTTCTGTTTCTCTTATCCAGCTGAGATCACCCCAGACGGTGATGCCCGCCTGCTGTATTGGAGCAAGCAGATTGAGGCACCGGAGGTGGTTAACACCATGATCGGCACTGGTCTGCGTGAGAGCCTAGCCAAACGCGGCTATCAACGCCGCGTGGTGATTCTCAATGACACGGTGGCAACGCTGCTGGCAGGTAAGAGCATGGGCATGAGTCGCGGTTACTCAGCTTATGTTGGTTTTATTCTGGGAACCGGGACTAATACAGCTTATGTTGAAAACAACCGTAATATCACCAAACGCCCGGATCTGAGCCCCTCTGGTTCGATGGCGATTAATGTCGAGTCAGGCGGCTTCAACAAGATCAGCCAGTGCAAGTTCGACCAACTGCTGGATCAGCGCACGATTGACCCGGGACGTTACAGGTTTGAAAAGATGATCTCCGGTGCCTACCTCGGCACTCTCGGCACAATAGTGATGCTTGAAGCACTGCAAACCGGTCTCTTCTCTGAGAGCGCGGCAACGGCGATTGCGGCGCGCGAAGGCAGCGAGTGGCGCCCTTTCTCCAATAAGGAGCTGGATGATTTTTGCGGCAACGCGCCGGCGGGTGACAACCCATTCCTTGACGCAGCGTTCAGCGCAGCTGACCGTGAGATGGTCAAGGCGCTTTGCACGCCGATCTACCAGCGTGCCGCGGTTCTGGCTGCAATCAATATTGCCTCAGCGGTGATTAAAACCGGCGCAGGCCAAGATCCCGCCGCTCCGGTTTGTGTCAATGTGGACGGCTCCACCTATTACAAGACACGCACCGCGGATTTCAAGGGACGGGTTCAAGCTGAGTTGCAAGCCCTGCTGGAAAAACGCGCGCTGGCCTACGAGCTGGTCTGTGTCGCTGATTCACCGGTGATCGGCGCGGCTGTGGCAGGTCTGATGATATGAAAATAAGCGCAACCATTTATCGTTTGAGCGCGGCCTTGCTGGTGCTTGCTCCGTGCATTGTTGCTGCGCAGAGCGTGGCGGAGTTGGATGTGCTGCTCACAAACGAGGCACTCTGGCAAAAAAACGCCGCCGAGTTACGGGGTGAGCTCCCTGAGATTGGGTTCCAATCAGTGGACGGTGAAACTATTATCAAATCGCAGGATGAAAAGCTCCAGTTCTGCGGTTTCAAGGTCTGGGAGGTGCTCTTGTATTTCGACTCTGAGCGGATCTCCCGGGTGGCGCTCTCCCTTTACAACAAAGGCGATGCCGGCGATATGGATCAGGAGGCCTTTAAGCAGGAGGTCGAGGGGCTCTGCGGCAGATTCAACGAGCTGACCGGATCGCGCGGTGTGACCGGCAAGGTATCCAATGACCGCGCCAACTATTATGTCAATCGACGCAGTTGGGTGCACGGGGGGATCGGGATACGGGCAGAGTGGGCCTTTGTCGCGGCCCATCGCTCAAATCGCCTTGCCATGCCGTTTCGCGCTGAGTTCATCAAAGTCCTTTTGGCACCAATCTCAACCAGTGCGCTCTCAGGGCGGCCTGCGGCCCGCCCTGATTGGGCCAGCCACGTTAGTGGCAGAACCTTGTTGCCGAATGTGCGTAAAAACAACGAGGGTGATCTCTGGGTCGAGGGAGTGCCCATGGTTGATCAAGGGCAGAAGGGGTATTGCGCGGCAGCTTCAGCCGAGCGGGTGCTGCGCTACTACGGGTGGCAGGGGGATCAGCATGAGATTGCCCAATTGGCCGACACCGCCGCTGTTGGCGGTACATCGCTGGAGGGCATGATCGGGGCGGTGGCCACGGTTGGCAAACGCTATCAGTTGAATGACAAATCGCTGATCAAAGCGGATAGCAGCGGCAGTTTTGAGAAAAGCGGTTTTCACGAGATCATCAAAGCCTATAACCGTGAGGCCAAATCCAAAAAAGCAGTCGAACTTGATTATATGGATTTCTGTGATATCAATCCGGACAGCTCAAGAGCAATCAATATCATGGCCCTTTTTACGGCAATGGATCCGGATGTGTTGAAATCCTCCAGGATTAACCAGCGTCAGGCATATGCAAGATTCCAGGAGGGAGTTGTTAACTATGTCAAGCAGGGGGTACCGCTTTTCTGGGCCTGCATTGTTGGCAAATATCCTGAAACCCCTGATCTGGGCGCTAATGGTGCCTTTGGCCATATCAGGCTGATTATCGGGATCAACCAAAAGACGCAGGAGATCATTTATTCGGACTCGTGGGGGCCGCGGCACGCGCTTAAGCGAATGCCGTTGGACGATGCATGGGCTATGACGTTTGGATTGACTGTTTTAAAACCGCGGGATGTCAGGTGACAACCGTGGCTAGGCGGCAGGCTCGCGGTGTCAAAAACCGGTGGTCGCTGAGCACTGGGTGAACAATGAGAGAGTTTAGGAGAGTTGGCAGATGAGTGATCAAAAGGTTTCCATGGCAGACTTTGAGAGTTTGCTGAATGAGCAGTTGTTAAACTATCGCAATGGGTTTGATCCAGGCGAACGTGTCAAAGGGGTTGTCACGAATATCACCCCTGAGTATGTAATTCTGGATGTGCGCGCCAAACGGGAGGGAATGGTGCCTGTTGAAGATCTGACGAGCCCTGAGGAGGAGGAGGTGCGGGTCGCAATTGGTGATGTTGTGGATGTTGTTTTCTCCGGCATGTCAAACGGGGCCTTTCTCTTTACCAGCAAGATCAGCTCAAAATCCGCAGTTGACCGGAGCTTTCAAGACGCTTACAGCCGGGGAATGCCGGTTGAAGGCAAGGTTGAGAAAGAGATCAATGGCGGCTATGAGGTGAGTGTGAACGGACAGCGAGCCTTTTGCCCGTTCTCACAGATCAATCTCTTTCGGCAGGACGACGAGGTTTATATTGGTAAAACCTTTATGTTCATGATCTCCGAGTACGACCATGATGAGCGCGGCGTAAATGTGATTGTCAGCCGCCGTCAGTTGATGGAGCAGGAACGCGAGCTCCAGCGCTTGGAGCTGGTTGAAGACTTATTTGTGGGGATGATTGCGCCCGGAACCGTGACGCGGATCATGGAGTTCGGGGTGTTTGTCGATCTCGGCGGAGCTGAGGGCTTAATCCCCACCCGCGAGGTTGCCTGGGCCAGGGACGCCAAGATCGAAGAGGTTGTCAAACCCGGTGATAAGGTTGAGGTGGAGATCAAAGCTCTGGATTGGGATGCCAACAGGATCTCTCTAAGTCTGCGTGGCGCGCAAGGGGATCCCTGGGATGATGTGGTGGCTAAGTATCCGGTTGGATCGGTCTGCATCGGGAAAATCACTAAAGTGGAGCGCTTCGGCGCTTTTGCAGAGATTGGCGACGGTGTGGAAGGTCTGATTCCAATCAGCAAACTGGGTAATGGCCGGCGTTTGATGTCGGCCCGCGAGGTTGTTTCAGAGGGCGATGAAATTGAACTTCAGGTGGAGGAGATCGACACTGAGCGCCGCCGGATCTCGCTGAAGCCGATGGATCGCCGCTTTGAGAAGCTCGACACCGGCGAGCTCTCGGTTGGCAGCAAAGTGGAGGGCTTTGTTGAATCCATTCAGCCTTTCGGTATCTTTGTGCGCCTCTCTGAGACTCAGACAGGCCTGCTGCATATCAGCGAAACTGAGATACCCAAAGGCGGCAACCCAGCCGCCAAGCTCGAACTGAAGTTTCCGCCAGCCGAAAAAATTACGGTGGTGGTCAAGTCTATCGAAGGGGAGCGCATCGCGTTGACAGTCCCCGCGCTTTGGGAGAGCCGGAGCGGCAGTGAAGAGGATGAGGTGAGCATCTCGGCATGGAATAAGTCCAATGCCAGCGCAGCCTCCCTAGGCTCATTAGGCAGTTTGTTTGATGGGCTCTAGGCGCTTAGGCGACTGGGAAAACAATTAATTGTTCTTTCCGAAAAGTTTCCTATCTGTGAAATTGTCTGGCTCTAGTGTAGTAGTCGCTCTATGAGCGACACATGCCGCTCGTAGAGCGGCATCGGGTGACGATGCTGTGCGACGATGTTGGCCGACGATCGGGGTCATGCGTGGGCTCGTCAACCAGCATCGTCGCCGCCATCGTCAACCAATGGCGCGGCTGACCAGAGTGCGCGACCGGATCACTCGCGTGCCACCCGCGGTCGCCCGCATAGCGGACGACTTCCTGGCTTCGCGCCTTGGCAGCCGACCGGACATGTCCGATTGGAAATCGGACCTACGTTGCTCCAACACAAAACATGCGTACTCGCGCACTCGCGCCTGTCGCGCGACCTGCAAGCTTCATCACTGTTGAAATGTGTAGTGTTGGCGGCCCTTGTCCGGCATAGTTCCGCAATGCCACGGCGTAGCCCCGCTTGCGGGCGAAGCCAGGTTGCGGAACGACGACGGATGAGCCAAACAAAGATCATGAAACCCCGCGGCGTGCCTTTGACGAACAAACGCCCGGTGTCCGTTAATTGCTTCTGAGAAGCAACCCTACACCCCGGGATGCTCCTTTCACGAACCTGTAGCAAAATGCCGCTCGTAAAGCGGCATCGGGTGATGATGCTGTGCGGCGATGTTGGTGGATGATTGGGAATTACGATTAACATACTGCCGGAGAACCAATCTTAACCTTCACCTGAGAAGGAACAAGGTTCCCGTCCAGTTGATCCGGATCGCAGCGCTCTGGCTGAGAGCTATATCGCCGTCAAGCTCGGTGACCACAACCTTGTAATCAGCGGCATCGGTCGCGCAAACATTGAGGATAATCAGGCGCGATGAATTTGCCCCCGGGATTATTACGCCGTTTTTCAGCCATTGATAGGCAGCGGCCTGCGGTGCATAAACGCTCAGGGAGGCTGTGGCGCCGGTGTTCACTGTCATTGACTGTGGCTGCAGCAGAATTTCCACCTCGCCGCTCTCTTCGACAGCAGCGGGAGCATCCTGGTAGCGGGCCAGCACATAGATGTTTCTGGTGCTGTATGTCGCGGCGTTGCTCTGGTGTGTCCAGTCCGGATCCTTGCTAGCGGTGAAGTTCGGATTGTTGCCAACACCGAGACCAGGGGTGCGTCCGTTCGAACCAAAGCTGACCAGCGACATCAGAGTTTGGCTAATGCCGTAGTTGTGTACCTGCATTGAGCCGTGGCCGGCGCTGGTGTTAAACCCGCCATCGCCGCAGTCGAAAGATGTGTCGCCGGCATTGGGAATGCCGGCACTGTTTTGCATACCGTAATTACTGGGCCAGAACTCGATATTGCCGGTGGTGATGTTGCTGCCGGTGGTCACATTCGCATTGGATGAGGCATAGACATTCATGTTGTTGACTCTGCGCTGGTGCGTGGCTTTGCGGTCTGCTGTAGGCACCCCGACCACGCTGAGATCGCCGCTGTAGGCATCCATGGAGGCGTAGACCCAGGTTGGCACACCGGCTGCCACCAGCTCCATGCAGTAGGCGACGCGGTCGAAGTTTCCTTTGGGCTGGAAGAGGCTTTCGTCAAAGGTGTAGTCACACCCATCCGCGTAATTCACGCGGTTGCTCACAGCGAGTTGGTAGGCAATCTCGTATTGGTTAATTTCAGGCACTGCGGTTAAGCAATCCGGCAGGGCCGTGGTTGCCACCGTGAAGTTATAGGTCGTGCCTGGAGGCAGAGGTGCGGCGTTTTCCATGCGTACCGAGACTCCACTCATGGTCAGGGTATAGCTCTGCCCGGGAGTGAGGGGTGATGTGCTGAGCCGGATGGTTTTGAGGTTGGGCAGTAGCTCCGCACCGGTGACTGTAACGCCGTTATTCAGCGTGAAGTTAACAGTTGCGGCGGAACTATCCATCAGCTCTCTGTCGAAGGTCACGGCAATTGCACGCATGTCGCGGGCGGGCACATGACGCGCCACCTGCGGGATGGGGGTGGCGACGTGGGCGTTGTAGTCCGGCTGCACAAAAACATAGAGCCGACGGTGGTTGTAGCTGGCTGCATTGTCGGCAAAAGTCCAGTCAGTGTTACTCTGTGATGGCCGGTTGCCGATCCCGATGCAAAGCGTGCTGTTCCCATTAAAATGGTTAATGGCGAACAGGGTTTGAGAGGCGCCGTGGTTGTGCACCTGCATACTGCCATACCCGACGGCGCCCGCGCTGGCGCCGCCATCGCCGAAATCAAAGGCTGTGCCGCTCGCATTCGGTATGCCTTTGTCGTTGTTGCCGTTGTAGTTGGATGGCCAAAATTCAATGTTGCCGGTGGTGATGTTGCTGCCAGTGATAATACCACCCACATTGGAGAAAACCTCCAGGTTGGTGACAAGCTGCTGAAACATTGTGCCTGCAACCGGCACGCCCAGTTTACTGTAATCACCGGTGAACTTATCCATGGCGGTCCAGACATACTGGGTGGGCCCGGTGCCGGACTGGGTTTCCAGATAGTAGGCTACCCGCGAAAAAACAGGCGGGAGTCGGAGACGGTTATCCACGCTGTAGTACTGCGCCGGCGCAGTGTTGAAACTGCCATTGACCGGCAGATCAATGGTGCAGGTGTGCAGATAGTTGCTGGCAGAGGGTATGTTGGCCGCAACCTGAGGCGGCAACGGCGCGAAGGGCGATGTCGCTGAAGGGCGCACCAGAATATGCAGTTTGCTGTAGCGGTAGTCACGGCCAGCGTTCTCCGCAAAGGTCCAATCAGGATGATCTTTGGGCTGATTGCCGATTCCCAGACAGGAGTACAGGGTGTTGTTGTTCCATCGGTTATAGGCGAAGACTGTCTGTGACGCCGCATGGTTATGCACCTGCATGCAGCCGTAGTTTCCTGTGGTTTTGCGTATGTCGCCGAAATCAAAGAGAGTGTCGCTCGCGTTCGGCACATTGGCCGCATTCTGGCGGTCGTAATCATACGGCCAGAACTCGATGTTGCCGCCAGTGAGGTTGATGCCGTTGACAACACCGCCCACATTGGATTTTACATCCATGTTCGCGACCTTCTGCTGGTAGATCAGACCGGATTTAAAGGTTGGCACCCCGGCACCGCTTGGCGTAGCAGTGAATGCGTCCATGGAAACCCAGACATATTGAGTCGAGGTCACCGGGTTTTTGCGTTTGAGTTCCAGATAGTAAGCCACCCGATCAAAGGCGCCGGTTAATGAACTTTGGTCGTAGCTGTAGATTTCGCTGCCGGCATCCTGCAGATTGCCGATAGGGTTGATATCCAAGGTGTAAATGAGTTTGTAGCCGGAGGCCAGCGCGCCGGCATTGGCGGTAATCTCAGGTGGCAGCGCAAAGGGGCTAACGCTGACAGCTGTGTCAGGGGCGATTGGATTGCCCGACAAATCGTAGATGTGATTGATGGTCAGGGTTAGGGGGGTGTTCCCGGGCAGGGCTGAGGTGACCAGGTTGACGCGCTTTTTGTCGCTCAGCAGTTTGGCGCTGATCACTGAAACTCCCTGATCAATGGAGAAGCACCCGCTTTTGATTGAATCGACGGCCAGGGCCTCTGAAAACACGAGTGTGACGCAGCTGCCGGCGGCTCCTGCCTGGGCGGAGATGACAGTTGGCGGAGTTGTCTCGCGGGTATCGACTTTAACGTAGACCTGCAATGTTTTGACAGAGTATCCGGCTCCATTTTTGGTAAAGGTCCAGTCAGGTTCGCCACCGGGCTGGTTGCCGATGCCCAGGCAGACATCGCCGCCGTTGCTGCCCCAGTTGTTAAACGCCAGCAGGGTCTGCGCTGCGCCGTAGTTATGGACCTGCATTGAGCCATACGAGCCGCTTAGGGTTCGGGTGTCGCCGCAGTCATATAAGTTAGCAGTGGCGCCAGGTATGCCGGCCGCATTGGGAGCGCTGTAGTTGGAGGGCCAGAATTCGATGTTGCCGGGGATGGCACTGCCTGTGGTGACTCCGGGCACATTGCAGAAGATGTTCATGTTGCTGACATACTGTTGGTAGATGGCACCGCTGAGCGGGGTGGGAACGCCGGTCAAAGATGCCTGCGCGGTAAATGCGTTCATGGAGACCCAGAGGTATTGCAGCCCTTCGTCGGGTTTTTGCAGCTCAAGGTAATAAGCAACGCGGCTGAAGGAGCCATTCGGGATCAGAGCAGTACGGTCAACGCTGTAGTCAACTGCAACATCTTTGTAGCTGACAGCATTCGGGATATCGAGTGCGTAGATCAGTGTGTAGTCATTGAATTCGCTGACATGGTTCGCCGCGCCGCGCGGTGTCAACCCAACAAAGCCGAGCTGTGTGTTGGTCGGAATCGTTAAGGCAACAGGCTGCGTTTCATCAGCCAGGTTGTTCATGGTCAGGGTGTAGGCAGTACCTGACGTTTGAGTAGAGGTGGTTAGAGTGACAGTTCGCTGGTCGGCACTCAAGCTGGCCGCGGTCACGGTGATACCATTGTTAATGGCATAGTTGCCAAGCTCCGTGGCACTCGCGAGTGTGACTCTTTTGTTGAAACTAACTGTCAGAGACTGGTTGTTAATCGTGCGCGCCCGGATGGGTGCGGGCTGATTGGCGGTCACGTTAACGCCGATGATGTTGGTGATCGCCGGAAACCATGCGTCAGCCATCTTCTGGTAGCCAACCGTATTTGGATGCAGGTTGTCATCCATGTCCGCCAATTCAACGTGGGCGTGCATATCCAGGTAGTGGACGTTGTGGCCCTGTGTCTGGTGGCTGACGACCAGCGGCTGGACGAAAGGGTTAAAGTAGTTAGTGATGGCAATGTATCTGCTGTCAGAGAGATTTTCCGCACCGCGCTTCATCAAGGTGGTGACAATGATCTTTGCCGACGGCTGACATGCCGCCACCCGGGTGATCATGGCATCCATCTCATCGATACAGTGCTGGAAATCCGGGTCGTTGGTGTCGTTGGTGCCAGCGTGGATCAGCACCACATGCGGCTCTTCAATCTGTTCAAACCAGCCGGGCAGATTCTCATAGAGCCCAATGCTGGGATGCGAAACACGCCAGCCGCCATGGCCCTGGTGGTTGATCTCAGTGCCCAGGCCTGGGACCGAGTTACCGGTTTGCGTGCCGACAAAATCCACATTGTAGCCGGCGTTGGTCAGTGCCACATAGAGCGGATAGCGATAACCGCCCCCCGCGCCGCTGCCGTAGGTGATGGAGTCGCCGAGCGGCATGATGCGTATCCTTGGTGTTTGCGCAATGGAATTTGAGGCAAATATCGCTGCAATAAACAATAACAACGTGACTGCGGAATTTCGCTTTGATTTCATGAACTACTCCTGTGTTGAAGATACATCGTATTAATGCTCTTTTTCGTCATTGTTAAAATTGTAATTTTAAATTTTAAATTTGTCAAATACCAAGTTGAGATTTTCCGAGATGCCGCTGGAATATTTCAGGCATTTAACGTATAATCCTTCCCAATGAAAGGCCATTTATACATAATTCTGGGTGATGATGACTATTTGGTGAACTCCGAGGCGCAGGAGTGCATCAAACGACATTTGGCGCCAACTGAACACGAGTTCGGGCTGGAGGTGATTTACGGCTCTGTAACAACCGGTGGCGCTGTCAAGGTGTGCGTGGACAGTGTGATCAGCTCGGTGCAGACACCCTCGTTTTTCGGCGGGGCCAAGGTGACTTGGCTCAGGGACGCTCTGTTTTTGCCTGGCGGGAGCAAGGTTGCTGATTATCTGGAATCAAAGGACGCCTCCGAAAAACTGAATCAGTTTTTGCAAAGAGGGCTGGTGGAGGGGCAGATTTTAATTATTACAGCTCCGAAGATCCGCAAGAACTCCAGTTTCTTGAAAACCTGCTCCTCACTCTCAAATGTGGTGGACTTCGGCAGCGGCATGAAGGGCTGGGAGCTGGAAAAAGCGGCTGCGCCGCGGCTGGATCAGCTGATCGAGAAAAAGAACATTAAGATGGACTCCAACGCGCGTAAGGAGTTTTTGCTGAGAGTCGGATTTGACACACGTACGATTGTCAGCGAGCTGGAGAAACTGACTCTTTATGTTGGTGAGCGAAATCAGATCACAGTCGCTGATGTCCGCGAAATTGTCTCCATTGGGCGTGAGGCAGAGGCCTGGGATGTGCTCAAGGCGTTTGGCCAGCGCGATTGCGCGGCTTTGGTGCGCAGCCTTGATCCGCTGAGCGGGCAGAACGGAATAGGGGTGATGCTGTGCGCCATGATCGATAAGAATATCCGGGAGATGCTGGTGCTGCGTGAGGCCTTTGACCGCAAATGGATCTCCGGCAGTGGTAATTGGCATGGTCATCTCCCGGTGGAGGCGGATATGCTCCTGAAGAGCCTGCCCGGCAATTATAGGACTATGGGCGCATGGCAGCTCAAAAACAGCCTTACCAGCGCCCGCAACTACACGCAGCAGGAGCTGCGCGTTGCCCGGTTTAGGATTATTGAACTGCGGGAGAAGTTGGTCTCTTCAAGCCAGCCGGAGATGTTCCTGCTGGAAATGGCTTTGCTGCGGGTGATGGCGGGGGCTCAGAAAAAATCAATCAACAGCAGGCACTCCTCCTGACACGACAGGTAATTCAATGATCTATAAATTATCTGTTTTGTTTTTTCTTTTCGCAGCTCTCGGGACTGGGGTTGCTTCGCAATTTGACTACAACAAGGATGGAGTTGTTCGCTGTGCAGTGCTCTCAGGCATTGAGCCCAAAGAGGGGCTGAATCTCGCGCTTCTCTGCTCCGATCTGGAGGGGATGATCAAAGCTGATTCGCCGGGGGTGCCGGTCAGGGTCTCTGTTGAACCAATCAAAGAGAGTAAAACGATCTTCGGCTGGTGGTACCACCCGGCTTCGCGTGTGGCACGCGCCGGGCTGATGGATGCGGGTTATGACTTTGTCTTTCTGGCGGAGAAGGAGTCGGTGATCAGCAGTTACCCCGAGGTTTTCTTTGAGGGTGTCTACACCTCAGTCAACAATCTCGCAAGCCCCGAAACACGCGTCATGCTGCTGATGGTCGAGTCGCAGCCATCGTCAAGTTTCCGCGATAAGAGCATTTATAACCTGGCGGAGCTCACCTACCGTGTGGGTGATGGCTGCGGGGCGGAGGTTGTGCCCGCCGCTTTCGCGTGGAACGATGTGCTGCGCCACAACATTCTCACTGGCGACTCTCTGTTAAAGAACCGGAGCAATAGCTACCTGGCGGCAGCGTCCATATGGTGTCAGGTCGCTGGCCGCAGGGTTCCTAAAGGCGCGCTCTCGACTGACTGGGTGGTCAAAAAAACTGCCACTGCTTTGGCTGGCTCCGCGCGCGACGCGGTTGGTGAGGCGCGCAAAAAAAAGCACTACAGCGGATTGTTTAAAGGTGTTGTGCGAACCGAGTCGCGCATGCAGCAGCGTTACATGATCTACCAGCCAGGGGCCGCGGTTAACCCTGATCTGCAGCTGGGCCTCGAGTATATTTTCAACGCAGCCGGTCAGGAGGTTTTCCAGCGTTCAACAGCTGACTGGTATAGCGATGGTTTTGACCGCCACTCGGCCGCCTTTGATCTGGTGTATGGCACTGTTAGGGAGATGGAGCTGTTTCAGGATCAGCGCAAGTACACCTCTACCGAGTACATATCCGAAAAATTACCGGAGCCGCTGCGCGTTGTTTATAACCGCAACATGACCAGCGATAAGGATGAATCCCTGACACTGCGCACTTTAGAGAACCTCCTGCTAGACGGTTATGATTTTGCCCGCAATAACAACTGCGTTTTTATCCCCTATCAGATTGCCTGGGCCCGGGCGCTGGCCGCGGATCCCGCGTACGCCCGACCAGCTGTTGGCAAGGCCGCCAATGACTGGACCAGTTACATGCTGGCAAATATGATTTACACCTCTTTGACCGGCAGTTTTCAGCTGCCCCCGCAGCGTGAAAAGCCGTATATTTATGATGAGGTCCATCCGCGCGGCTACCATACGGTCTGCGCCCAGATCGGCTGGCAGTGCATGCGGCAGCTTTCGGATTTAAACTCCTGGCAAAATACCGTGGTGGTCGGGAGCGAAAGCTGGTTTGTGGATGCGGCCAATCCCGGTTTTTTGGCAATCCGCCTGCTGGAGCCACCGAGCGAAAGGGTGCGTGTTTTGTGCCAGCCAGATACTCCCGGAACAATCACGCTCTCTCAGAATATACTTGAATTCACACCGGATAATTACAATATTGAGCAGATTATACGCTGCACCGCGGAGAGCGAAACGCGTAACCAGTTTTGCGCGGTGCTGATGAAAGCGGAGTCGCGCGATACAAACATCGACGGTTCCGTGGCCCAGCGACCGTTTTTGCTGAACTATGATGACAAGAGTGCCGCTGGCTTCACCACCTCCAAAACATCACTGACCCTTAAGGATCAATCGTATGTGATGTTTACGCCGGATACGCGGCCTGTGGATGTTGTGCATCTGAGGGTGCTGCAGAACGGGGTCGAGACCTCGTCGGTGTATTTTTCACCCAATTTTTATACGGAGTACCCGATCTGTCTTTTTCCAACCAAAGAGGCTCTGCAAAAAGGCGAGTGCCATGTGAGCCTGCGCGCAGTGTCGAAGGACCTGCGCTTTAACAATTTCGCTCAGGAGCTGGTTTTTAAGATCGACACCCACGGAGTAAACATTCCTGAGATCAAAATGATCGCGCCGGCATTGGAGGTTGTCATCAAAGGCCCCGCGTTTGTCAACGCTGAAGCGGTTGTGGAGGGCGCTGAAGAGCCTTGTGAACTTTCACTCTTCTGCGGCAAAAAACGGCTCGGCCTTGTCAACGGGCCGCGTTTGCAAAGCGCAGTTGAGATGGGTCCACCACAGTCGCGCCTGTCCCCCGGCCGATACCCGTTGTGGGCCGCAGTACGTTTGAAAAGCGGCGTGGTAGTTGCCACGGACGTGAGCACGCTGGTGGTGGAGTGAGTTTGGCCTGGCGAATTTGAAGCCAAAAACGCCTTTCATGGAATTGAACTTAAACAAGAGTGCGGAGCGCGGCATTATAATCCGGCTCATCCGTGATCTCCGCGACCTGCTCTGTGTACAGAACTGTTCCGCTGCCATCAATGACAATTACCGCACGCGAAAGCAGGGCGCGCAAAGGCCCTGTGGCGATCTGCACACCGTAGTTTTTACCGAATTCCGGTGAACGGAAGGTCGAGAGCATGACCACGTTTTTCAACCCCTCAGCCGCGCAGAAGCGTCCGCTGGCAAAGGGAAGGTCAGCGGAGATGCACAGCACCTTAGTGTCGCGCATGTTGCCCGCCGCTTCATTGAACCGCCGCACTGATGCTGCGCACACCGGTGTGTCAATGCTGGGGAAGATGTTGAGCACAACCTTTTTGCCGGCAAAATCAGCCAGTGAAACATCAGCGAGATCCCCGTTTGTAAGTTTAAACCCCGGTGTTTGCGTGCCTGTTGCCGGAAGTTCGCCGGTCGTTGTAACGGGATTGCCTTTAAATGTTAACTGAGCCATTGGCTCCTCCTTTCGTTTAACAATATGCACATTGCATACAATGCCGCAATGATAACAAAGAGGGGATGCGGATGTCAATCTTCCGGTGCCTGGTGGTTTAAAAACAGGATTTAGAATTTAGGTGAAAACTCTGAGCTCACTGTAATTGACTTTCTGAGACAAACACGATATCCTTTTTGTGATTGCATTTTCACAACCATAGGGTCAAAGGAGTTCTTGTATGAAAAACGTGTCAGTTTTAGGTCTCGTAGTAGTTGTTTGCGCTGCAGTGCTTCTCGGTGGGTGTGGTAAGGGGAAGAAGAAGATCTCCGAAAGAATGGCTGAAAAGTTGGCTGAGAAGGCGATGGCGATGCGCATCAAGGATTCGCAGGGCGAGGAAGCCAAGGTCAATATAGCTGATGGTAAGATGAGCATCAAAACCAAGGACGGCGAGACAACCTTTGCCAGCGGCGAAGGGGCATCTCTTCCAGCAGATTTCCCGAAGGATGTCTATGTGTTTAAAGGTGCGACAATTCAGATGGCAATGAAGGTGCCTGACGGGTTTATGCTGAGTCTCAAGGTTGGCGAAAAGAGCGCGAAGCTGGCAGAGATCTTTGATGCGGAGATGACGGCTCAGGGATGGACCCAGGAGGGCTCCTTTGACATGGGCGCTTCCCGCTCGCTGACCTTTAAGAAAGGTGAACGCCAGGCGACCGCCATGCTGAACCAGTCGGATGAGGCCACAGAGGTCATGCTCACCGTGACAGCCGAAAAGTTGTCTGTTGAACGTTAATCGGGGGTTTAGTGTAGTAGTCGCTCTAGGAGCGACACTGGTGGAGGATGTTGTGCGAAGATGTTGACCGACGATTGGGAGCATGCGTGGGCTCGTCCACCAACATCGTCGCCGCTATTGTCAACCAAGGCGCAGCCGAGCTACAGTAGCTCCGGTTTCCAATCGGACAGTCCGATTGGAAATCGGAGCTACGAATTTCCGCAAATATATAAGATCACTTTGAAGATCATTCGCGTCGCCCGCATAGCGAACGACCTCCCTCTCCCGCGTCTTGTCAAGGGCGTAAGCGCGGAAGGAAGTCAGTCGCTATGCGGCTGACCAGATCATTAAAAACATGTTGTCAGGGGTCAATCCTAATCCCAATCTTAATCCCAATCCTCATCTCTTTCGCCAAGCCTCAGGCAGCCGTTGTTTGATTAGGATTACGATTAGGATTTTCTTAGGGACAGGCACTGATTTTCTCAAAATCTAAAACCTCCCCGCCACTGCTTCCCGCGCCACCGGATTGGTCAGCTTGCCAATGCCCTCGATTTCGATTGTCACCTCGTCGCCTGCTTGCAGGAAAATTGGCGGCTGGCGGGCAAAGCCTGCGCCGGAGGGGGTGCCAGTAAAGATCGCGGTGCCGGCGGGCAGGGTGCTGCTGCCGCTGAGAAACACAATCAGCTCGCGCACGCTGAAGATGTGTTTGGCCGTGGTTGAACTCTGGCGTAATTCGTTGTTGACGGTTGCAGTCAGCTTCAGGCACCCTGGGTCAGGGATATCTTCGGGGGTCACAAGGCATGGGCCGATCGGAGCGAAGGTGTCGAATGATTTGCCGCGGCAGAATTGTCCGCCACCGAACTCCTTCTGCCAATCGCGGGCAGAGACATCATTGCCGCAGGTGTAGCCCAGCACATGCTCCAGCGCATTGGCCGGGGTCGCGTTTTTACACTCTTTTTTCAGGATCACCACCAGCTCCGCCTCGTAGTCAACCTTGTGGCTGGCAAGGTGGGAGGGTATCTCAATTGGATCACCCGGGTTTTGCACTGCGCTTGGGGATTTCATAAATAAAACCGGGTATTGCGGTATGGGCGCGTTAAACTCTTCGGCATGATCTGCAAAATTGAGACCAATGGCAAGGATTAATGGCGGCACAACAGGTGCCAGCAACTTTCCGACCACCACTGTCTGCGTGGTTGGCTCCCACGCCCCGAAAATATCGCCCTGGATTAAAAGCGCAGTATTGTGCTCGCGCAGCAGGCCGTATCGGGCGACACCGCCGCCCTTGGGGATAAATCTTATTATTTTCATTGTTGCTCCCTTCTTTAACTTTGTTGCCGCTGTTGTCGGTTCTGTCCTTTGCTGCATGCGGTTCGCGCGTTGCAGGTTTCATTAAGGTTGAAATGTGTAGTGTTGGCTCTCTGAGCCAAACAAAGATAATGAAATCCTTTGGCGCGTCTTTGGCGAACAATCGCCAGGCAGACGCTAATTGCTTCATAGAAGCAACCCTACACCCCGGGGCGCGCCTTTCATGAGCCTGTTGCAGTATGCCGCTCGTAAAGCGGCATCGGGTGACGATGGTGTGCGACGATATTGACCGGCGATTGTGAACATGCGGGGGCTCGTCAACCAGCATCGTCGTCGCCATCGTAAACAGGAGACGTGTCCGAGCTCAGTAGCTCCGGCTTCCAACCGGATATCTCCGTTTGGAAATCGGAGCTACGTTGCTCCAGCACAAAAGGCGCAAAAGAAAGTACTTCCATCTTTTCTATGCAACGCATAGCGTTGTTGACTAAACCAGCGGGGCATATCACACAATTGTTCAATGAGAGAGAAATAATTTCGCATATCACATAGGCTCAGTTTGGTTCCGGCTCCGCTGGTTTAGGCTTATGATTACGATGGATCACTCTTGTGAGTTAACGCGCAGGCAAAGGCGCCGTCGCATCCATCGCGTGTTGGGATGCGTTCCAGGCTGCGGATAACTTTGAAGCGGGAGTATCGCTTGATAAAGGCGGCGATCAACTCTTGGTTTTCCTCTGGTTCCAGGGAGCAAGTGGAGTAGACCAGGATGCCTCCCGGGGCGAGCAGTTTAGCGGCGTGGGCGATAATTTTTTGCTGCGCTATCACGAGTTTTTCCATGCGCCGCAAGCTCCAGCGCCAGCGGGCATCTGGCCGCCGCCGCAGGACCCCGCTGTTAGAGCAGGGGACATCCAGCAGAATACGGTCAAAAAACGCGTGTTTTTCTCTGATCTCATTGATCGGCTCCATCAAGTTGGCCTGTTCAACTTCCACCCATTCCAGTCGGGTGCGGTGTAGATTCTCCCGGATTGTTGCAATGCGCTCTTCATGCAGGTCAAGGGCCAGCACCTTACCTCCCGTTGTCAACGGGTCGCCCACGCGCCAGGCAATCTGCACGGTTTTGCCGCCAGGAGCGGCGCAGGCATCCAGCACCTTTAAGCCTGGTTTAAGATCCAGCAGTTCAATGGCAATGGAGGTGGCTGGATCCTGCACGATAAACTCGCCCTCCTCATAACCCGGCAGATCAACAACCCGAGTGCCGCGGGGCACAAGCTCAAAGCTGGAAACTCCGTCGCCTGGCGGTTTGCGGGAGATGAATGTCTCAGCCGGGGTGTTGTTCCAATCAAAGAGCCGTCCGCTCTCCTCTTCACCAAAACGGGCGATCCAGCGTGCGGCCAAGGCCTCGGGGTGTGATTTTCGCAGTGCCAGCGGCTGGGTTGCCAAGTCAAGCAGGATCTCCTCGCGCGAGCGGATGATGTTACGCAGCACCCCGTTCACCAGACCAGCGGATTTTTTGGAGGTTGTTTTGGCGGCCTCAACGGTTTCGAAGACCGCCGCGTGATCAGCCACATCATCCATCAGCAGGATCTGTGCGGCTCCCAGCAGCAGGGTGGCCAAGGTTTCACCCTGCGGCATCTTTTTGATAAACCGTTCCAGCACCCATCGCAGTGTGGCGTAGCCGCGAATCGTGGTGTAGGTCAGATCAATGACAAAGGCCCGGTCAGGGCTGTCACCAATAATTCGGTCAGGAAACTCCCGGTTAAGGAGCCAGCGGGTGATTATAAAAATTGCCTCTCGTCGTGTATTCATGCGCAAACTATAAAGCAGTAGCGAGCGGAGAGCAACCAAATCTTTTACCACAGGTGCATGGGGGGAGTCGTTTCGCTCCGTGAGTTGCAGAAAATTGAATATAGAGGCACTTTACTTCTATGTTTTTGTGGTAAAATGTACGCATGAAAGTTGAGAGTTGTCAGGATTTTAAGCAAGGCTGCTGTGGCTGCTGTGTCAATACGCACTGGAGTGAACAGCGGATTGCTGATTTTTTGTCTGCTAACACGGTGGCGGTCGACGCTCTGATTCGGCGCAGGGGCCACGAGTTGCGGGTGAGGGATTTGATTCAAATTCATTTGAGAAGAGGGGGGTGGCGCGATTACCTCTTTGCTTTTTTCCTGGTGCCTTTCACCTTTGGGCTCAGCGCCGTACTCTGGAACAAACGCTATGGCAGCTGCTGCTTCGCTGGTTGGTTGAATCAGGAGGAGCAACGGGTTGGTTGTCTGATTCACCCTGCGCGACTGGGTGGGGCCGACCTGCGAAAACACGCTTTTCCCATGGTTCCCACCTTGAGCTGCGACCGTGAGATGCGGTGCCCGATGCTGGACGACCCAACACCCCGGCAGATGACGCTGGGTTGGTTCGAGCTTTCGCGGATGGGAGCCAAGAGATTGAAAAGAGGAGTTGCAGGGAGCAGTAGGGGATAAGGAGCCGCTTCACTACGTAATTGTTAGATTGCGCGTAATCATGCGATTTGATAGATTATAAACATTTATAAGAAGCAGTGGGTGCAATTTAACAGTGGCTCTTCAGCCTCCTAAGCAGAGGCGACAAAGGGGGATTCGCTACACCTGCTCACTTTTGGGGGAAGGATTAATTAACTATGAAACGTCGTAAATTTTTACAAGTTTTTCTTGCGGTTGCCACTCTGCTGACCGCTCAGTTGTTTGCGCAGGACGCAAAACCGAAATATATCTTTTTGATGATTGGCGATGGCATGGGGGTGACGCAAATCGCCGCTGCCAGCAAATATTTAGATTTGACTCAGCCCGATGCCGGCGGTCTTCTCTGGGAGAAATTCCCGGTCAAGGGTCTGACCACCACCCATCCCGCCGCCACAGATAAGATCACCGACTCAGCCGCGGCCGCGACGGCCATTGCCTGCGGTGTAAAGACTAAAAATGGTATGATCGGCATGACAGCTGATAACACAGCCCATCGTTCTGTGGCCTATGCCGCCAAAGACAAAGGGATGAAAGTCGCCATTATAACCAGCGTTGGTATTAACCATGCTACACCGGCTGCTTTTTATTCCACCCGCATGAGCCGTGGAATGTATAATGAGATTGGCCTGGACATCGCGTCATCTGCTTTTGATTTCTTTGCTGGCGAACCATTGCTCGGCAAAAAACCTGATGAGGGGCGCGCTGCCATCAAGAGCGCCGGGTACACCATTGTCAATGACCGCGAGAAGATCATCAATTATCAGCCGCAGGGCAAGACCCTGATCGAGCACCCCATCCCTTATCGGGTGGATGCGAAGGAGGATTCACTGCGCTTGACCGATTTTATGCGCGCTGGTTTGAAGTCGCTCTCTGACTCCGAAAAGGGCTTCTTCTGCATGGTCGAGGCCGGCAAGATCGACTGGATGGGACACGCCAATGACATTGCTTCCAGTATCGGCGAGGTGCTGGATCTCAACGACACGATGGCGGTTGTTTACGATTTTTATAAAAAACATCCCCGGGAAACCTTGATTGTGGTCACCGGTGATCACGAAACCGGCGGTATGTCATTTAACTTTACCGCTAACTTTGATCCAAAGCGTTTTGTCGCCGCTGTTGATGGCCAGAAATACTCATCGACAGTACTTGCCGGACATCTGAAGGGCTGGCGTAAAGAGAAACTCTCCAACGATGAGATCATTAAGCGTTGCCTGGACGCGTTTGGGTTGAGTGATGTCACGCCCGAGGAACAAGCGAAGCTTAAGAAAAACGTGGGCGAGAGGGCGCTTCTGACAGTTTGCCAGAATATGGTTGCGCAGCGCTGCGGTGTGACTTGGACCAGCTTCAACCACTCCTCAGCCAGTGTCAAAACCACCGCCATCGGTCCAGGCAGCGAGCTGTTTGCCGGAGACACTGATAACACCGATATTGCGAAAAACATCTTCAAGCTGCTGAACTAAATCGATGGGTAAGAGGCTAGGTCCGCGCGGCGCGCGGAGTGGAGTGGAGAAGTGCGCGAGTGCGTAAGTGCGTGAGTGCGCGAATGAAGAGGTCGCGCCTTTTGTGCGGAGCAACGTAGCTCCGATCTCCAATCGGAGATGTCCGGTTGGAACCCAAGGCGCGAAGCAAGGAGGTCGTCCGCTATGCGGGCGGCTGCGGACAACACGCGAATCATCAGGGCACGCACCCTGGTCAGCCGCGTCTCCGGTTTACGATGGCGGCGACGATGCTGGTTGACGATTTTCAAGGGCGGGGTTTTCAATCGTCCACCAACATCGTCGAGCAGCATCGTTAACCGATGTCGCTCGCAGAGCGACTACTACACATGCGCTGCACTGCGAAGTGCAAGGGTTGTCGCCCGGTGTAGCCGCCACACTACGAGCAGTATTTCGCAACAGACATGTGAAAGGCGCGCCCCGGGGTGTAGTAGCCGCTCTACCAGCGGCATTTCGCAACAGACATGTGAAAGGCGCGCCCCGGGGTGTAGGGTTGCTTCTCAGAAGCAATTAGCGGATGCCGGGTGGTTGTCTGCCAAAGGCGCGCCCTGGGGTTTCATTATCTTTGTTTGGCTCAAAGTGCCAACCCTACACGTTTTCACTGTGATGAAGTTTGCCTATCACGCGGTAGGTGCGAAGCAAGGAAGTCGTCCGTTATGCGGGCGACTGCGGGCAACACGCGAACGACAGGGCACGCACCCTGGTCAGCCGCGCAGCGACTGACCTCCTCTCGCGCTTGCTCTGCTCCACAAGGTGCGGAGCAAGGACGTTGTGCTTACCAGGGTTATGATTAGTTCATTGACAGATAATATTTTGAGGACACACATGAGGCGATATAGCGAGATGGTTTTCACTGCGGTAGTTTTTTCACTCTCGCTGGCATTATTCTTTTTTGTCCCCTCCCGCAGCATACTGGAGCGCAGTGGATACCAGATTGCGCGGGGCAGGGTGCTGTCGACCGACGACTCTATGGTCGAGCAGTATGGAGTGGTCAACCAAGGTGATCAAACAGCTGTGGTGCAGATGGACGACGATGGCAGGAGCATCACCTGTTACAATACGTTGGTGGGCGATCCTGAGGTGGATTTTCTCTACTCAGCCGGTGATCGGGTGCTGATCTCCCGCACAGCGGCTGCGAGCGGCGAAATGATGGAGCAACTGGTCGGACCTGACCGGCTTAAAATTATTCTGTTCCTCTCACTGCTATTTGCCGGCATGGTGATTGCCGTTGCCGGTTGGACCGGGATCAAGGCACTGTTATCTTTCACATTCACGATTCTCGTGATTTGGAAGGTTCTGATCCCTGGCGCCCTGGCCGGGATCCCACCCGTGCTCCTCTCGCTGGGGGTGGTCACTGTTTTGACCGCAACCATAACTCTGCTGGTCGGCGGGCTCAACCGCAAGGGGTTGAGCGCGTTTTTAGGCGGGGAGTTTGGCTTGCTGACCGCCTGTGCGCTGGCACTGTTGGTCTCGCGTTACTTTCATCTCCCGGGACTTAACCGGCCCTTTGCCAAGTCGCTGGTTTTTGTTGAGCCAAGCCTCGATGTTTATGGACTTTTCATCTCCGGGATATTTATCTCAGCCTCAGGCGCGGTGATGGATCTGGCGATGGATATTGCCGCTGCCACCCATGAAATCCACTATCACCACCCAAAGATAACCATGCGGCGCCTTTTCAGCTCTGCTTTAACGGTGGGGCAGGCGGTGATCGGCACCATGACCACGACGCTGCTGCTGGCCTACTCCGGCGGCTTTATCATGATGCTGATGTACTTTGAGGTGCAGAAAATTCCATTGCTGGTGATGCTCAATTCCACCAGCGTGGCCTCCGAGATTCTGGTGACGCTGGTCGGCAGCTTCGGCCTGGTGACTGTGGCGCCCTTCACCGCCTTGATCGCCGCCTTTCTCTATGCCAAACACCAGCCGTAAAAATTTCACACTGCGCTCTTCAAAACTCCGCTTCGATCACCATCGGAAAATGATCTGAGCCGATTTTTGCCGCACGCCGGCGCACAGTGATAATTACCTCTTTTGAGTGAAAACAGTGGTCCAGCGGCAGGCGCAGGATTGGCGGCAAAAAGGTCGGCCATGTGGCAAGCGCGCCTCTGCCTCCGGCGCAGTCAAGCAGTCCGCTGGTTTTGGTGAAATCGTCGAACCGCGCTGCCCAAGGGGCATTGTTCATATCACCGGTGACTATCTGCGCACTCTCAATCTTAGCCAGCTCAGCCGCCAGTTTCTCCGCATACCAGTTGCGTTCACTCCAGTACGCCTTGCCCAGAGGCGGTAGCAGGTGGACACCGGTGATGGTCAGGGTTTTGTTGTTCAGCGTCAGCTCAACCCTGGAGATCGGAAGCATGCTGGGGTCATCAAGAAAAAGAATCTGTGCGGTTGCGTTGGTGTGTCGGCAGAAGGTTGCCACACCAAAGTTATCCTCACGCGGGAAGGCCGCGCTCACCGGGTACTCTGCATCTAGGTGTGCCAGCTCCTTGAGCCATTGTTGGGTGGTTTCCTGCAGCACAATCACATCAGGGTCTGATTGTCGGATCAATTCACGCAGCAAAGCGAAATTACGATTGGATGAAAGGACGTTGGCTTGCAGAATTCGAATCCGCACCGGGGCTTCAGCTGCAATCTGTTGCTGTTGCGGCAGGAACAGCAGCAGGGGAGGAACTGCGTTCAGGATCAACGGGATCAGAGCCAAGGCCGCTGTTTGATAGCTTTTGCAGATGAGTTTGTAGATCACGAATCCCAGAAAACAAAACGCCAATGCCTGCTTCCCCTGACTAAGAATATCAAGCGTCCAGTGTAATCGGCCCAGCAGTGCGGCAAAGGTGAAGAAGACTCCCAGCGTGGCGGCTGCATCAATGCAACCCGCGGCAAACCTCCATACGCTCACCGTAGTGCTGTGGATGTTTTTATTTAAGGTTTTGTTCACTTCCTGTTTTTTATGCACGTTTTTGATCTCTCACAGAGGCACAGAGTTTTTTTGCCCGCGAAGCGTAGCGTAGGGCATCATCGAAGATCAGGCAAGGAGCAAAGCGACTGGCAATCTCCGCGAAAGGATAAGATAATTTTATCCCCTCTTCGTGGAGATTCGTGGGTCAAAAATTGGTTGCCTGCCTGTGCGTAGCACGCAGACAGGCGGCTATACTGCGCTAGAAATCTCTTCTGTGTTCTAAGCACTGTGCTCATATCCCCCATACTCCGCACCCTGCACCCCATACCCCGTTCTAACTGGTGACCCGCTCAATATCTGCCCCAAGCTTGCGCAATTCGTTCTCAACACTCTCATAGCCGCGGTCAATGCTGCCGGCATTCATGATCTGAGTCTCGCCTTTGGCGCAGAGCGCTGCAATCAGCAGCGACATTCCGGCACGGATATCCGGGCTGGTTACGTAGGAGCCTTGCAGACGGCAGGGGCCGGTGACAACAATCCGATGCGGGTCGCATTGCACAATTCGCGCCCCCATACCAATCAGATGGTCAACAAAATACATGCGGCTCTCAAACATCTTTTCGAAAAAGAGTGTGGTGCCGCGGGTCTGTGTGGCCAGGACTATCAGCACACTCATCAAATCCGAGGGAAACATTGGCCAGGGACCATCCTCAATCTTTGGTATGGCATCGCCAAAGTCATATTTGGTTTTCAGCTTCTGCCGCGGAGGCAGTTTGAGTGTGCGGTTTTCGTGGTTGATCTGCCAACGAACACCAAAGCGTTTAAAGGGCTTCTCCAGCACCTCAAAATCAGCCGGCTCAATATCCTCCAGCGTCAGATCTCCGCCAGTGACCAGCGATGCCACAAGAAAGCTGCCGGCTGTGATAGTGTCGGAGCCAATCCTTTGCTCAGTGCCGTGCAGCTTTTTGACACCTGTAACTGTGAGCTGATTGGTGCCGATACCGCTGATTTTACCACCCATGTCGTTGATCATATTGCAAAGGTTCTGGACATGCGGTTCACAGGCGGTGTTATACAGAATAGTCGTGCCTTCGGCCATGGCGGCTGCCATGACCAGATTTTCGGTGGCCGTGACGCTGGCTTCATCTAACAGGATGCGTGTGCCGGTGAGAATTTTGTCGACCTTGAAGGTGTAGGTGCCTCTGGTTCGGATCGTGACACCTATTTGGCGAAATCCGTCAAGATGGGTGTCAATCCTGCGCCGGCCGATTACATCTCCGCCCGGCGGATAGAGTTTGGCAGAGCCGAAGCGGGCCAGCAGCGGGCCTGCGAAAAGGATTGAAGAGCGCACACGTCCGCAGAGTGCGCGTTTCAAGTGGGTGGTTTTGACGTTAAGTGCCTGAATGCGCACAGAGTGGCCAGCATGATCAATTTCCACCTCAACCCCTATTTCATGCAGGAGGTCAAGCATGGTGCGCACATCCGCAATCAGCGGCAGGTTGTTCAGGATCACCGGTTCGGAGGTCAGCAGCGCCGCCGCAATCATCGGCAGCGCCGCGTTTTTGTTGCCCGGCACCTTGTAGGTTCCGCTTACAGGCTTCATGCCTTTGATAATGAATTTTGACATAATTAAAAATTTGTTGTTGGAAGTTTATTGTACGAAAAATAAACTAAAAGTATATAGTGTTCCTCTCTGTTTGAAAAGCGTAAACCTCCTCGTTTACCCCTCCAGCATTGGCAGAAGCTCGTTTTTGCAGATTTCGTGCAGGTGTCCGTTGGTAGCCAGGAAGGCCATGCGGTGGCCGGAATATTGTTTGAGGATATCCGTGCGTCCGCCAGCGCGTTCAACAATTAGCGCTCCAGCTGCCATATCCCAGGTGTAGATTCCTGATTCAAAGTAACCGTCCAGCCGCCCCGAGGCCACCATGCAGAGGTCAACCGCGGCTGCTCCCAGAATGCGCGGTCGCTGCGCCATCTCTGAGATCTTACGCATAAACCGGAAGGCGCGTCCATCCAGATCCCACTTGTCGGCACCTGTTGCCAGCATGGAGAGCGTGATCTCCCTGGTCTCAGAGACCGCGATCACCTGGCCGTTGCAGATGGCCTGCGTCTCGCAGGTGGCTTCATACATCAGCGACATCTCCGGGATAAAGACCGACCCCGCAATGGTCTTGCCATGGTGCCTGACAGCCACACTGCAGCACCACCAGGGCAGGCCGTGAAAGAAGTTGATCGTGCCGTCGATAGGATCGATAATCCAGAGCCATTCGGCACTCCCCTGTGGCTGGTGGACACTCTCCTCACCTAGAATCACATGTTCCGGGAAGATCTCTTTGATAACTCCCTCGGCGCACTCCTGCGCCTCGATATCGAGCTTGTGTTTGACATCACTGCGCTGGTTGGAGTTGTAATCGCCGCGGCGGTGCAGATTGGCCATCACATGCTCGCCTGCGCGTCGTGCGGCAAGTGTGGTGACAGCTTGAAGTTGAAGCAAGGAGAGATCCGTTTTTTTTGGTTGTTTCATAAGCGCATATGTTAACCCGCCTTGCGCACAGAAGCAAGCCCGCTGCACGTGTGTTATAACTTTGGGGTTTTTGTGAACGTTTTTCCTGTTTTGACGCTAAGCCTCTGTAAAATCATAATTGAAAACAACTTACATCAAAAAAACGCTGTTTTTTGGCCCTTAGAGCGGTATTTTGACCCCTAAAATGAATGTTTAACGAATTTATTCGCGGCCATTCGTAGTTGAAAATCAGCCCGAATTATTTTTTCACAGTTTTATGTTGCATTTTTATGAATAATCAGTTTTAGTGGATTTAATAAATTGTAGTAGGAGTTTGTCATGAAATCTTTGTGCTGGTTGTTTTGTTGCTCCCTCCTGTTGGGTCATGCGGGTGGGGTTACAGTAAATGAAGCCACTCTGCCTGATTCTGGGTTTGCTGACCTTGAAAC
>JAQUCE010000066.1 GCA_028686345.1 Kiritimatiellia bacterium | reverse complement strand
ACAAGGAGCACAAAGGTTAGTAGCTGAATAACCGTATTTTTCGGCACTCTGCCTCTCTAGCCTTATCTGCCGCTTCCCCTTTGTGAACTTTGTGTACCTTGTGGTTTCAAAAAACAATTTACCGAGAGAAGGGCTTCAAGGTGCTAAGCATACCTTCCTGCGTTCTTTGTGGTTTCAGATAAAAATTGGTTGCCTGCCTGTGCGTTGCACGCAGACCGGCGGCTATGCTGCGCTAGGCTCTTTGTGGTTAAAAAATCAGTAAGCCTAATTCGCATAAAGTCACAAGTTAAAAATCTTCGTGTTCTTCATTGGGTCAGGCATTGGATGCATCTGCGAATCAATGCAATAATCCACCGTGTAACGGCGGATTTACTTTTAAGTATGTCCTCCGCTATGCGGTGGACAATAATGGTTTGACCCGTCTCCGCTAGGCTGCACGGCAGGATAACAGGATTGCTAATTCTTCTAAGCAATGTTAAATTAATAGGCAATAAAGGAGAGGCGATTATTATGAAAAGAATTTTTACTGTTGAATATTGGAAAGATGATGGCTGGTTTGTCGGGAAATTGAAGGAAATTCCCGGAGTATTCAGCCAAGGGGAAACGCTGGAAGAACTCAAAGATAATATTAGTGATGCCTACCGCATGATGCTGGAAACGGTAGCTGAACCACCTCGTCCTGGGGCAAAGACATTTGAGTTTGGTGTGGAAATGTGAAGCGCGGGAACTTTATACGCTCTCTTGCCAAACGGGGTTGTTATCTTGTTCGGCACGGTAAAAAGCATGATATTTATGCAAGCACCATCACTGGTCGGCAAGCTCCCGTTCCTAGGCACCCTGAAATTAAGGAATCGCTGATTCGTTTAATTGAAAAACAACTTGGGTTATAGATCAGTACTCATGTTCTTATCCTCCACTCGGGCATGAAGTTAAGGAGGTGAAAACATTCTGGGACAGCGAGGGAGAGCTGGTCGGCTTTGGACAAGATTTCCTCGTTTTCGAGAGAAACGATCAGATCTGTACACACAGGGTTCAGATCACTGGACATAGGGGTCAAAACGGTTGCACTTTATTTTTTTTTGCCCGCAAATCTCCGCGAATGGATAAGGGTATTTCATCCCCACTTCGTGGGGTCGCTAATCGCTTGAAATACCCTTATCACGGGAATACCTACAACACAGGACTGGATTGTTTTGTAGCCAGAAACTATCCGCGAGCTCTGCCGCTCTGCGAGGAAAAATTTTAAGGCAAGAAAATTGGGGGTAAGAAAATGTTGTCCACCTTTGCGTGTAGCACACAGACAGGCTGCATTTTTGTGTAACCACAAGGAGCACATAGTTCACAAAGATTGCTGCGTTGTTTTTTCGGTGTAAAATGTTGAGGTAAAAAATGGGGAAACCCGAGCACCCGCTTTACGCCTTTGAGCCTTTGCTAGGGAAACTCTGAAAAGACTCTGAGCCCTCTGTGCCTCTGTGAGAGATAAAAAATTGGTTGCGGCTATGCTGCGCTAGGCCCTTTGTGGTTAAAAATCAGTTACGCCTCATTCGCGTAAAGTCACAAGTTAAAAATCTTCGCGTTCGTCATTGGCTCAGGCATTGGATGCATTTGCGAATCAATGCAATAATCCACCGTGTAACGGCGGATTTACTTTTAACCACATGCCCGCTATGCGGTTGACAACAATGATTTTGAAGGTTATCCGGTAACATGCATCAATTCGCGGATGCGCCTTCAGGCATTAGATGACGAGCGAAAAACTATCACGCTACCACCCATTTTTTACCTTAAATGCAACGCAGCGCACCCTCTTCGGTCACACCAACTCACCTTCAAATGCTCTCTGCAAAATAGATTGGCGGAGGTGGGTGGCGCGTTGGAGGTGGGGCCGTTCGCACTTGCGGAGCGCTGCCCCCTCCTCCAGAGGTGAAAGCTGCTTCTCGATCTCAGCCACAATCCGCAGCTGTTCGGGGAGAGGGGGAACGGGGATGGGAATTTGTGCGGTTTTTTTACCTGACAGCTCACGGAAAGTCGTTCCACTAACCATTTGAATGGCAAGCTGTCGCGCATGTTGAAGATAATAAAAGGCGTAGTCAGCCATCACATCGTCGTTCAGCACGAAACCCTTGACCCCTTGATTGGTTGCTAGGGGCGTCGAGGCAATCGCAACACATCCAATCGGAGCCCGTGTGCTGAAAAGAACCGCTCCTGCGGGGAGGAGACGAGCGCCCGAATTAGCCAACCCCTCTTCCGAAATGTTGTGAGCCCCATAAGAGATGGTTTTATCAGTATGTTTTGACAAATCCGCTGGAGTAATCCACGGAATATTTCCAGCAAAATACTCAGGCCGATCTGTTCGGGGGGTGCTGCCTCCCATGATGGTAGCCACATCACCCATTCTGCGCCACCTCCAAGCGCTTGGAATTGACCACGGAGCATCCGGTGCTGTCACAGAAGAATCAGGCCGTAAGGATAGCGTTCTTTCGCTCAATCTCTCAAGCATCCATAGCTTTTCAGCAATAGGCTTTTCAGCAAGCTTCTTTCTTAAAGCCTGTTTGTCATTTAATATAGTTTGTAATGGATTGTCCATGCTAAGAACCAAATTGCTGTTTAAATAGACGCCACTTCTGGCCAAGATCGTATTTGTTCAACAGGGTCTCAAAAAACACCATGTCGAGAGCATCTTCTTCAATAAACTGACTGAGTCTAAGTTTGTCCTTCGTCCGTCCCAACTCAAGCGCAATCGCCGCTATATACTCAGCCTTAAAAACATGGGCAGGTGTACCATCAATGTCTCGCTGGATTGGGTTTGCGAGTGCTTCCTCAGCCAGTAAGGACGGAGGCGGAAGAAACTGAACAGGCGTGTCTGCAATAATGATGTGTTCTCCCACGATCACACCACCTTGTGTTTTCAGATACTCGTAAATGGGAGCCAACGTGACAAGGGAGCCAGACTCAACATGCAACTGGATGAAAATATCCACATCCATTGTAGAGGCGGGCTCAATGTAAAAGGTTGCTCCGACAGCACCTCCAATGGCGTATGCACTTATAACCCCGTCTTCTTCCATACGGTTGACGATTTCTATTACCTCTCGAATTCTCATTTATATCCTCCTTGCCGATTCACTATCGCGGGAGTTTCTTGAAAGCTAATCACTCCCCTGCAATTGAGAATAAAACAACAACTGCATATTAACCTAAAGCCTCTTTCCACCGCAACTAAATTAAGTTCTTTGCGCCTTGGCGGGGAATAAGTTTTTTACCACGAAGGCACGCAGAGCACGAAGTTTTTGCAAAAAACCACGCGCCTTCAACGGTTCAAGCTTCCCGAAGACATTCGACGATTCCGATTCCATCGGGAGTGTCCGCTTGGAATCTGGAACTACATTACTACTCCCGCGATTTTCAGCTTCTTGCCAAGCGAAAAGTTAATTAAGCCATTTTGTTTTCTCTATAATTAGTGAGTGGTATCGCTCTTTCATTGCAATACTGCAAAACCCCTGCTCAATTAAGCTGAGTCAGACCAAGTGCCTTACGCCGCTCTTTAATAAAGTCAATCAGAGGCTGTGTCATAGTGTCATAGTGTTACCTATCGGGTATAAAATTGATTTGCCTAAAAAACATCATACCCTCCCGGGTACAGCAAGTGCGAAATTGGTGTTTTTATACCCGCGAATCTCCGCGAATATTGCGCTTTAAATTTTTTCTCCACGTTGCGGAGTCGTTAATCACTAAAAATTTAAAGCGCAGAGTCCCGTGTTAAAATTGCAAGTCATGTTTTAAGAGTGATCTTATGATAAGGGTATTTCAAGCGATTAGCGACCCTGCGTAGCAGGGATGAAATACCCTTATCCTTTCGCGGAGATTGCCAGTCGCTTTGCTCCTTGCCTCATCTTCGATGATGCCCTACTACGCTACGCTTCGTTTCGCGGGCAAAAACTCTGTGCCTCTGTGAGAGATCAAAAACGTACATAAAAAACAAGAAGTTGAATGATAGTAGCACATAGTTCACAAAGATCACAAGGAGCACAAAGGTTAGTAGCTGAATAACCGTACTTTTCGGCACTCTGCCTCTCTAGCCTTATCTGCCGCTTCCCCTTTGTGAACTTTGTGTACCTTGTGGTTTCAAAAAATAATTTACCGAGAGAAGGGCTTCAAGTTGCTAAGCATACCTTCCTGCGTTCTTTGTGGTTAAAAATCAGTAAGCCTCATTCGCGTAAAGTCACAAGTTAAAAATCTTCGTGTCTTAGTTGGGTCTGGCATTGGATGCATCTGCGCATCAATGCAATAATCCACCGTGTAACGGCGGATTTACTTTTAAGCATGTCCTCCGCTATGCGGTGGACAACAATGATTTTGGGGGCTATCCGGCAATATGCACCAATTCGCAGATACGCCCGCAGGCATTAAGATGACGAGCGAAAAACTATCACGCAACAACCCATTTTTAACCTCTAAGATTTTTCACCTCAAAAACAACAAAGTGCACCTTGCGCAAACTTCTCGGCGCGGCCCTGTCACCGCGTATATTTAATGACTGTATTGCGGGAGATATCGAGCGCGGTAGCGGCGTGGGAGATGTTGCCGCCATGTTTTTCCAAAACCCGGCGGATGTGCAGGCGGGTCATATCCTCCAGTCGGTCGGAGTGGCCGGATGGCAGCAGCTCTCCGTCGCCCAGCGCGTCCTGGTAGCCGACGATCAGCCGATTGAAATCGCGCTCATCCAGCGCATAGGCCCGCTCCAAGAGGTTGGCAAGCTCACGGACATTGCCGGGATAGCCATATCCAACCAGCGCATCCACCTGAGCTTTACTCAATGAACGCCACCCATCCCGGCACCCACGGCCCCATAAATCGCGGGCAATGGCCGGGATGTCATCCGGGTGCTCACGCAGGGCCGGCATCCGCAGGGCGAGCGCGCTGAGCCGATAGTAGAGATCCTCCCGGAACCTGCCTTCACGAACCATCTGCCGGATATCGCGGTTTGTGGCGGCAATGACCCGTACATCCACCCGGCGTTCCCCGCCGCCTTTACGCCCGTCAGCGCCAAGACGTGTCACGCGCCCCTCCTGCAGGATGCGCAGAAGCATGGCCTGGATCTCCCGCGGCAGGTCACCGACCTCATCCAAAAACAGCGTCCCGCCATCCGCCCGCTCAAAGACCCCTGAGCGCGCCTCTGTCGCGCCGGTAAACGCGCCCTTTTCATGTCCCCTAAAAGCGTCTTCCAGCAGCTGCAGATTGGAGCCGGCGCAGTTCAACGGAACAAACTCGTTATCGCGTCGGGCTGAGAGATGATGGAGCATCAACGCCGCCGCCTCTTTACCAGTGCCACTTTCGCCGAGGATCAGGACGCGAATGTCCGGGTGACGGGCAACCTGTCTGATCAGACGACGAACCTCAACCATCACAGGGCTATGCCCGGTCAGGGGAGCATTTGACAAGGCAGCGTAACTGCGCACAAGCGCCTGTTCATCGGACGACCAGGCCTGCGGCCCGTCGCCACGCGCGATATGGCGCACCGCCGCGCTGAAGATTGCATCGTCATCCAGGTTGCGATGCGCATAACCTGCGGCATCCAGCAGCGGCGCATTGGCTTTGACTGATTTAGCCAGATCGTCCTTTACGCCAAGGCAAAGAGAGACAGCCTCCTGCAGTGAAACATCCCGCACGAACGGGGAGAGCGCCTTGAGGGTTGCATCATCGATTGATGCGCTTGGCGGCAGTGCGCTGATCCAGCTCAGGGTCACCCCCTGCCTGGCCAGCCTCCTGACACTCCGGGCAAGCTGCTGCGGGTCGCCGCCCAGAGAAACACCCAGGATCAAAACGCGGGCATATCCCCCGGCATTTGCAACCGCTTCCGCTAGCCGTGCCTTGCTCACACCACGCACATCCGCATCAGGGTACGCTAATAGAGCCAGTGCAGCGCAGTGCGCATAAAAGGATCCTTCCGAATCCCATCCGGTTAAAATTAATGTTTTTGTCGTTTTCACAGCACCTCCGAGATCATCAAAAAGTCAACAGTGTGTTCAGATAATTATAATACACTAAAGCAGCTAGTCGTTGCAATCAAATGAGTTTGTGTGATGTGTGGAAGACTTTCACCCTTACAGAAGCTTGTGATTAAGAGTCCGCTGCTACAGTCACAAATGCCCGGCTTTTTGGGAAACAACGGTAAATTCTCAATAACCAGCCAGAGAGCAAAGAGCCCGCTTCCGGCTTCAGGCTTCGCGATAGCTACGCCCGGACAAGTCGAGCTTCGCTTTCACGCCGTGACAGGGAAGCGTGAACAACAAACGGCTGCTGCGTAAGGTTTGTTGTCCAGCCTTTCCGTGTCCGGCGTAGCTGCGAAGCGCGAAGACGGAAGGCTGCTCCAAAGCAGGTTATTGAGACGTTGTTGTAAAAGTGATAATGGAGCAGTGCAGGTATCTTACGTGCAGAGGACATTTTCATTCAAGCTGGAATAAGGAAGGTCGTTCGCTATGCGGGCGACTGCGGGTGGTGCGCGAATGATCCGGTCAGCCGCATAGCGACTGACTTCCTTCCGCGCTTACTCCCTTGACAAGGCGCGGGAGAGGGAGGCCGTTCGCTATGCGGGCGGCTGCGAATGATCTTCAAAGTGATCTTATACATTTGCGGAGACCCGTAGGTACGATTTCCAATCGGACATCTCCGGCTGGAAACCGGACCTACGACAAGCTCTGCTCAGGGGTGTTTGTCAGGAAACGCGCGCGTTTTAGGGCCTCATCAATATGGTGGGTGATATTCTCCTCGCCAATGCGCTGGTAGAGGCTGGAGCGCTCAAGCACGGCCAGAGGCTGCGTGTGAATCCCTGAAAGCACGAGTGTGCTGCCTTCACGCACGGTCTTCTCATAGAGATCCTCGAGCGCATGCAGTGCGGTGAGGTCCATGCTGGGCACATGCCGCATGCGCAGGATAAAAACCTTGGGGGTTTTGTCGATTGAGAGCACCGCTGTTTTAAATTTGTCCGCCACCCCGAAGAAGAACGGTCCGTATATTTCAAAGACCTCCACCCCCTTTGGCATATCATCTTTGCGCAGCGCGGTCAGTTCATCGTCCGCGTTCTCCTCCTGCATTGAGCTGGTGATATACCCGCTTTGTGTGAGTTCCGACATGCGGTGCATAAATAGAAGCGCGGCCACGATCACACCGGTTTGAATGGCCACGGTCAGATCCACAAAAACGGTCAGGAAGAAACTCAGGAACAGAACCAGCGTATCCCCACGAGGACCGCTGCGGAAGATTTTAACAAACATGGTCGGCTCGCACATATTGACCGCCACTTTCATCAGGATAGCGGCCAGCACACACATTGGAATCATAACCGCATAACCAGCAAAAAACATCATAATCAGCAGCAGTGTGACCGCGTGCGTGATTCCGGCGATCGGCGATACCGCTCCATTACGGATATTGGTGGCAGTCCGGGCAATCGCGCCGGTGGCTGGGATGCCCCCGAAAAACACCACCCCGATATTGGCAAACCCCTGGGCCATGACCTCCATATTGGAGCGGTGGCGCGTGCCGGTCATACCGTCCGCTACAACCGCGCTCAGCAGCGACTCAATCGCTGCCAGCAGCGCAATGGTGACGGCTGAGGGGAAAACCTGTTTGGCCAGCGCGAGGCTCATCTGTGGCAGCTGCGGTACTGGCAGCATGTTGGGAACAGCACCAAAGCGGCTGCCGATTGTTTCAACCGGCAGTTCAAAAATTTTGACCACCGCGGTGACCAGCACAATGGCGATCAGCGAGCCGGGGACTTTATGTGTAACCCGGGGCCAGAACATGAGAATCAGGATTGTGAGTCCGCCGAGAGCGAGTGCATACCAATTGACAGTGCCCAATGCTCCGGCGTAAGCCATAATTTTCTCGTGAAACTCTGCTGGCACCTGCGCCATATCAAGTCCAAGAAAATCTCGGACCTGGGTGGCGAAAATGATGAGCGCAATACCGCCGGTGAAGCCGATGGTCAATGGATACGGGATAAATTTGATAAAGCCGCCCAGCTTAACAGCACCCATCAGCACCAGCATCACGCCAGCCATCAAGGTTGCCAGGGCTAGCCCCTCGTAGCCAAACTGCTGAACAACATTGTAGACTATTACCACAAAAGCACCGGTAGGCCCGCCGATTTGAAAACGGCTGCCGCTGGCGGCAGAGATGATAAAACCAGCGACCACGGCCGTGAAAAGCCCCTGTTCGGGTTTAACCCCCGAAGCGATGGCAAATGCAATGGCCAGCGGCAACGCCACAATGCCAACAATCACGCCGGCAATCACGTCGCGACTGAGTGATTGAAGTGAATAACCCTTTTTCAAGGTTGTGTAAAGCATTGGAACAAGACGGGAGACCATAAAACTACCTTTAAAATAATACAGGCTTCAAAATGCCTAAAAAATGCGAATATTAGCAAAAAAGGGCATTATGTCAATGGGATTCATTCTGGGTGCAGCAATTCTAATTATGGCCGAAGACACGCTAAAGCGTGAACTACATACCCCGAAAACCGTATGTAGTTCACGCTTTAGCGTGCTTTCTGAACAGGTGCGCGGTCATAATTAGAATTGCTGTTCTGGGTGTAGCGATCGGTCATATTGCCGGACAACCTTCAAATCATTGCTGTCCACCGCATAGCGGAGGACATACTTATGTTGCAATAAAGTAAATCCGCCGTTATACGGTGGATTATTGCACAGCTTTGCATATCTATGTCCAGTGGTCTGAAATCCCACGGCGTGGCTTGACTAACAACGGCCTGGTGTCCGCTCATTGCTTCAGCCGCTTTCTTAGATACGGCGTGACATGTAGACGCAACCCTACACCTCAGGGCGCGCTTTTCACGAACCTGTGGCAAGGTGCCGCTCATAGAGCGGCTACTACACGGAACGACAACCTTGCATTGCGCAGTGCAGCGCATGTGGAGTAGTCGCGGCACCAGCAACATCGGTCGACGATGCTGCGCGACAATGTTGACCGACGATTGGGAACAGCGGGGGCTCAACAAACATACTTCCCATCAATGCCTTATTTGATCTCCTGCGCTCCGTAGCCTTCCACCGCTCCAAAAAGATCAAATGCCTTTTCATATGGATAACGGTTGCCATACATTGAAACGCGAACACTCTCTGTGCCCTGCATGTTCATGCCCAGGAAACTTCTAAACTGATTTAACGATGAGTTGGGGTTGAACGACGAGGTTTGCGTGCCGGTTATCCCTATAAAACCTTTCAGATAAGGAGCGTCAATTTTTTTGCTGATGGCATTTACCTCAGCTTCGTTCATCTCGCGATTGTTTTCGTATTTTTCAAGTTGCTCCGCATCTTCAAAGTTTTTCGCGAGCACATAGGTCCATCCGCCGCCACCTGATGGCAGTACTAAATCGCCATTGCGGTTGCCGAAAAACAGATTGTTCCAGGCTGAGGTGACGCGCTTGGCCTCTTTGCTTTTATCGGCATCAATATAGGTACGATCCAGCGCGCCATAGTTGCTGCAGCCGAATATATTGTCATACACATCAGCATCAATACCGGTCATATAGCGGAACCCGTACCCCATGTCTTCCATGTGTTTTGTGCGGCACCAGGTAAAGAGCACTGTGTTGTTGTGAAAGGCTACCGACGATGTGTTGGGTAGCGCCAGCCCGCCGCGCACCTCGCAGGCAGCCATACGGTTGGCCACAAACACATTATTGTGTATATCTAAGCGTCCGCCCTTGCAGGCCATCTGGATGGCGAAGTGGTAGCCGTTCAGGAAGACGCAGTTACGGATGGTTAAATTGCCTTCCATCTCGCCGCTGATCAGCTGAAATGCGCTGGCCACTCCCTGGGGCTGCATCAAAGCGGCTGACGGTGATTCACCGACAACTACGATACGCCCGGTTTCGCAGCCTTCGGGAGCAGCCGCGGCTGGATTGTCATACAAAGGGGCGACGTACGCGCTGATTTGCCCACGGTCGAAAATAATGCCGTCTATCAGCACTACACCATCGCGCTTGCCCGCCACGCGAATATCCAATACCCCCTGGTTGCCTGAGGTCATTTTCTGCTCAACTCCGGGCCGCATTGTGGTGCGGAACTTTACGGGGTCGCGCTGTGAAAAATCATCGGAATAACCACCTATGATCGAAAGGTACTTGTTGACCTTCACCCAGCCCTGGTCTAATTTACCAAGATAATTGCCCTCGGCAACGCAGATAACAGCACCTTCAGGGGCGTCGTCAATGGCTTTTTGCAGGTCTTTTAACGGTGTTTCTTTGCTGCCATCCTTGCGGTTGCTGCCCTTGTTAACCGACACATACAAGGTCTTTGTCCCAGTGAGCGTACCGCCCTGAGCACCAGTTTCTTGCGCATTGACTTGTGATTCAGATGTGAGGTTGAATGCAAACATGCAGGCAATCGCCAACAGTGCTTTATTAGTTGCTGCTTTCATTTTTATTTTTCCTTATTTTTATGCTGCTGCCTTGGCTGTCTTGGCTGCCTTGAGTTTACCTTGCAGTGCCACCGCCAAACCAACGGCAACAACGACCAGTGCGATGCCCAGGAGCGGGCGGTAGACAATCCACGCAATACCGATAGTGATCAGCGATGCAGGTGCAGCCACCAGGAATGCAATGATGCCAGCACCGGCACCTACGATTGTGCCGGCAATGGGCAGTACATCGGCGATAACCGAGAGCGGCCTGAGAAACAGGTTCAGCCCCATCAGCATGCAGACGAAACCGGCCAGACGAAGAAGCCATGTCATCATTTTATTGCCAGCCTGTGCTGCCTCGAACATGGCTTCAGCTGTATGCGTACCGGTCTGAAGGCGTTCGATGGATTTGCCGGCTTTGGTGAGATAGGGCTCGAAGCTATTCCCGGCTTGTTTTGCAATCACACTCACCTCCACGGGCTTAACCATCTCAAACTTGACCCGCAGATCGCCCACCTCAGGATTAGCGGCGTTTGTGCCAACATAAAACCCTGCATCGTAAAACTGAGCGGTCTCTCGGATCGCCGCAGGCAAGGGCGTATTAGTTCCTATGATGAGCGGCTCAAAGCTGTTAATTTTAGCGACTAACGAGGGTGATAACACAAAGGCCTCCAGCGTAACCCTGTCAGCGGTTTGATCTGTTGAGTCATATGGCATGGCGGAAGGATTCTGGTGTCCGCCTGGTTGCTTAAAGTTGTCAGATTTGACGAGCCTGTTCGACCACTCTTTGCTATACGAATACTCTTTCACGGTCTCTGCACTGCCGCCTAATTTCTTGGTCGTCTTGCTGCTTGAACTCTCTTTCCACTGGTACATTTCAACACTGCGCTTGAGTTTCAGCGCCTTTACTGACACGTTAAAAACAGGATCTGTCAGGACAGCCTCTGTGTCGGCCAATCCAGTCACGTGAATCAGACGCCCCGCGTTAGCTGCGTCAACGTTGTCGGAAGGGAGTGTAGCAACGATACTGCCCCCCTCTTTCAGGCTCTTGTAAGTTGTGACAGCCCGCCCCTCGTTCCAGAAGAGTAGCGGGAAGGCGAGAACAAACAACACGAGACCCACCAAGACCCCCTTGATAGCGCCTCCGATACGACTGAACCACGATTGACTGGTAACCTCTGTGAAGCTATCTTGTGACATCGCTGTCTCCTTTTTTAGATTTTTTCTTACCATGAAACCATAACAAACAGACGAGACTATTCGCCCTATCAAGTGATAGCATAACTAAGACATTCAACAGATGTCAACCATTATAGGCACTTTCTAGATAATTTTAACAATTTTCTCTTTGCAAGGCCACCCGAGTTCTCTACACTCTCTGCTTTTCACCCTGCATCAAGGAAAATCAGTGAATCTCAAGAGTACAACCTGTTTCAGCACGCGCAACAATAAGCCGCTATCCGAATACCACTCACAGGTGGAGGCCGAAGGTGCGGCTGTTTTTGCGAACTCGCAGTACAAGCTGAAGCTGGCACCCTATCACTGCGAACGCTGCGGAGCGTGGCATCTCGCGCCCCGGAATCGGCAGACTCCCAGCACAAGCTGCAACATTTGCACTGACAGCACAGGACATGCAAAAGAGCTTTACCAGACGCAGAAGGCCGCGCAGCAGCGGGCGAAGATCATCCGTAAAGAAAAAGGAGTGCAACTCGTGGTCTATCAGTGTCCTTACAACAACGGCTGGCACCTGACAAAAACTGCCGCCCGTCGTAAATAAGGGAGCTGCAAGGGGTTAGAGTGCCTACGGCACGTTCAAGGCGGCTTTGCCGCGTTCAAGGCAAGCAGAGCTTGCGTTCAAAGTTGCTTCGCAACGTTCAAGGCGGCTTTGGTTGCTCTGGGAGCGCCGACGTCCTCGTCGGCATTGGTTGCCCTGGGAGCGCCGACGTCCTCGTCGGCATTGGTCTCAGCGATGCCGGCGGGGACGCCAGCGCTCCCAGGGAGGTGAAACTTGTAAGCTTCAGTATAGTGGAAACGTGTAGTGTTGGCTCTCAGAGCCAAACAAAGGTAATGAAACCCCATGGTGCGCCTTTGACGAACAATCGCCCGACACCCGCTAATTGCTTCTGAGAAGCAACCCTACACCCCTGGACGCGCCTTTCATGAGCCTGTTGCAGAATGCCGCTCGTAGAGCGGCTGCTAAACCGAACAACAACCCTTGCACTCCGCAGTGCAGCGCATGTGTAGTAGTCGCCCGCATAGCGGACGACTTCCTATTCCGCGTCTTGCCAATTGGAGCTGGCGCGGAAGGAAGTCAGTCGCTATGCGGCTGACTGTGCCGCGCGCCTGGTCACTCGCTTGCAGCTTGCAGTCGCCCGCATAGCGGACGACTTCCTTGACCCGCGCCTTGGCTTCCAACCGGAGATGTCCGATTGGAAATCGGAGCTACGTTGCTGCCGCACAAAAGGCTCCATCTCTTCAACTCGCGCACTTGCGCCTACCGTGTGACATACAGGCTTCATCACAGTGGAAACGTGTAGTGTTGGCTCTCAGAGCCAAACAAAGGTAATGAAACCCCATGGTGCGCCTTTGACGAACAATCGCCCGACACCCGCTAATTGCTTCTGAGAAGCAACCCTACACACCGGGGCGCGACTTTCGGGAGCCGGGTGCAAAATGCCGCTCGTAGAGCGGCTGCTAAACCGAACGACAACCCTTGCATTCCGCGGTGCAGTGCAGGTGTAGTAGTCGCTCTACGGGCGACATCGGTTGACGATGACACGCGAGTCGAAGCGAAGGCGAAAGGAGTGCGCCAGCCGAGCGATTGTCAGGTCGAAGCTGTAGGGCGGCTGGCCGTGAACGCGCCGACAGACGACTGTGCTGTGCTTTACGAGCCGAAGCGCAAGCCCTGTAGCCAGAAATGCGCCTGTCCACAAATAGTTGGCAGTTAAGCGCGGCCAAACACACCGCTGCGCCACTCTTCAACTAAAATGTTATGCAGCTCGATAAAGCCCAGAGCCTCAAAGCGCTCTTTCACCCCAATATACTGCGTATCCAGGATTCCGGAGAGCACCAGACGGCTGTTGTTACCCAACGCGACCGAGGCGGCGATGGCGGGGGCGAATTGAATCAGGACTGAGGCCAGAATATTAGCTGTGACAACCGCGGCAGCAGGATGCGGCTGCTCAAGATCGGAGAGATAAAAGGGGATCTTCAAGCCGTTCAAATGCGCGTTCTCGCTTGCGATACGCACACAGTCGGGGTCGTTGTCAAAGCCGCGCACACTCTGAAAGCCCAGTAAATGAGCCCCGATCGAGAGAATGCCAGAGCCGCAGCCCATATCCAGAAAGTCGCGCTCCGCATTCTCGGCTGCCAGTTGATCGAGCAATATCAGGCAGCCCTTGGTGGTGGCGTGTTTGCCGGTGCCAAAGCTCATGCCAGGATCAAGGGTGATCACACACTCGCCTGGCCCGGCAATGTACTGCTCCCAGGAGGGGCGGATCACGATCCGCTCCGAGATATGCTCAACATGAAAGAAACGCTTCCAGCTCTCGGCCCAGTCGCTCTTCGCAATGGTTGAGAGTGTGAGCTCCAACGCAAGATCCATCAGAGCGGCAGCCTTGATGAGCTCAGCTTTGATCTGCTCCGCCTGGCTCAAGTCTTCAAAAAAAACCTCAATTGCGCAGCTGTCGCTCTCCACATCGTAACGGGAGGTGGGGGTGAAGAGCGAGGCATCAACCAGCTCAAAGAGATGGTCAACGAGTGCGCTGTCGAGCTGGCATGAAAGGACATTGATCATAGGGGATACTCTTTCTTTTTATCTCTTGCAGGTTGCGTGGCACTTGCCTATAACTTCGACTTTTTCTAGTGACGTGTCACTAGTCGCACATAACTGAAAACCATTGTTGTTTGATTAGGATTACGATTAGGACTGTGATTAGGATGGATGCACATCCTAATCGCAATCTTAATCACAATCCTTATCCAGGGAGGCCAGGCCTCCGGTTGACGATAGCGGCGGCGAACGTCTGTAGGTCCGGTTTCCAACCGGACATGTCCGATTGGAAATCGGACCTACGTTTTGCGTAGCACTGTAGCCGCGGGCCGTGACAGCCGGGGATGGTGCTTTTATGGCCAATCGTCAAGCGTTCCAGCTCGCGAAGCACCACACTTGCAACCGCCGGCGCGTTCACGGCCCGCGCCCTACAGCTTCGACCTGCCTATCACTCGGCTGACGCGCTCCTTGCATTGCCTATCACTTGGGGTCGGGGTCGCTATTGGAATCGGTATCGAAGGGTGCACGGAAATAGTCTCCGCCCTCCGGTTTTTCTCTTGCAAGTTGCTCCGCAGTTCACTACAAGCTGTTTTGTTGACCTGGTGACCTAATGACTTGGTGACGGTTTCACTATTCAATGTGGGAGGGGCTTCCAGCCCCTCGAGGGCAGTCGAGGGGCTGGAAGCCCCTTTCACATTGCCGCGGGGCTGGAAGCCCCTTTCACGGGCTTACACCACCGTGCAGATGGCGGTATGGGCCTCGATCTCCGTCTTGATCTCCGCGAGCAGATCCTCGCCGATCGGGTCGGAGAGCCGTATGATCGCCAGTGAGCGCTCGCTTTTGAGGTTGTGCGGGTTGCGCATATCCTCAATATTGATTCCAGCGTCAGCCAGCTTGCGGGAGATGGAGGCAATCACACCGGGGCGGTCGTTGTAGAGACAGAAGAGGGTTGCGCCGCCCGGCTCAAAGTAGAGGCGGTCAAACTCATCAATGCGCGAGACAATCTGAACACCCTCGGTCAGGGTGCCGCGGATGCTGTGCTGCTTAAACCCCTGCGGCTGCTCAACAGTCAGATCCAGGGTCATGGAGTCGCCATACCCTTTGTCGTTATCGATTTCACGGTTGAGAAGTTCAATGCCCATCTTACGCATGAACTTCATGGCAGCGTTATAGTCATTATAACGGTCAAAGTCCATCCAGATGCCTGAGAGAATCGAGACAATCAGCCACTTGGCGAACGGTGCCAGATCGCCATAAAAACTGGTCTCAATCAATTTGATCGGCGAATTTTCGCCTGAGAGCTGACGAATCAGGCGGGCCAGATTGTAGGCCAATTCACAGTAGGCGCGTTCCAGCCCCTCGGGAATATCGCGGTTGATCACACAGCTCATATCGCCCTTGGCATCCAGGTCGATCAACTCCTGTGCCGCGCGCTGGGCTGCGGTATAGTTGGCTTCAAAGGTGCTGGCGCCCAGATGCGGCAGCATCAAATCAGCGATGTCGGCCATACTCTTAAGGCCAGCCTCATCCTTGGGATAAACATCATTGAGATAGCGCAGCTTCTTGGCCGCTTTTACGGCGCGCAGGGCCTCTTCATCCACAATCCCGAAGCGGGCGCAGTTCACAATCGTGGCACCCTGCTTCATCAGATCGAGAAGCTTGGCGCCCACCAGCCCCTTGGTGCTCTCGCCGCCGGGAATATGCAGTGTCACGTAATCCGAACCAGCGAAGATTTCATCCAGGGTGGCCGGCTCAATGCCCCACTCCCGTACCCGTTCTGAGTTGACCAGCGGGTCATAGCCAAGCATCTTACAATCAAACCCGCGCAGCCGGCGGGCCACGAGCCGACCGATATTGCCAAGCCCCACGATGCCGACTGTCTTGCCGGTCAGCTCCCGCCCCATAAAGTTTTTCTTTTCCCACTGGCCTGCGCGGGTCGAGATATCGGCCTGCACAATATGGCGGGCGTCGGCCAGCATCATGGCCACCACCTCCTCCGCGACCGCGTTGGCGTTGGCACCGGGGGTGTTCATAACATCCACGCCATTCTTACGGGCATGCTTGATATCAATTGTATCATACCCGGCACCAGCCCGCACAATGACCTTCAAGTTGGGGAGCGCGTCAATTATCTCGGCTGTCACCTTCTCGCTGCGAACAATCAATCCATACGCATCCGGATGGGCCGCGACCAGCTCTTCAATCGGGATGCTGCCATCCTGAACAACCTGATAACCGCCATCCGCGGAGAGAACCTCACTGGCCACGGAATCTAATTTAGTTGGGATCAATATCTTTTTCATACTTTTAACGCACCTCATTCTCTGATAATCTACTCGTGTTTCACAACTCCGATTTTGTTATTGAACGCTCTTTCGTTATGAACGGATTTGATGTATACTTTATATTTCTTTGGGTGAGGAATCAAGCGCAGTTTTATGTATACGCTTTTTTTATCACAGAAACAAGGCGCGTTTGGATAAACGAAGTTTGTTGTACAGGCTTTCCGCGTCCGGCGTAGCCGCGAGGCGCGAACACGAAGGCCTGTTTCAGAGCGGGTTTTGAGAAGTTACTTTAATTTTACACAGAGAGCTATGCGACAATGAGACAAAAAATCTATTTTGTTATTATACCCATGTTATTCTGCGTGGCTTTGCACCCTGCGCTGGCACAGTACGGAGGCCCCGGGATGGGTAACCGCGGCTATGCCTCAGATGGCTTTGAGGGCTTTGAATCGCTTGAGGATGGGCGGATTAAGCAAAAAGAGGGCTCTATCTGGTTTCGTCTCTCAGCGGACACGCCAGCTGAGCAGCTGGCGTACAGCCGCCAGCGTGAGGCTGACGGCAAGCTGAATTCAGCCCGCAAAGGCTACGAAGCACTGGTGCGCAAGTGGCCGGCAACCACTGAAGCGGCCCAGGCGCAGCTCGCGCTGGCCAATGTGCAGGAGAAACGCAAACAGTACTCCAAGGCTTTTGAGGAATACCAGTATGCTCTAACACACTATGCGGGCAACTGTCCTTATGAGGAGATTATCGACCGTCAGTTCCGCATCGCCAACTATCTGCTGCACAACAACACCAGTATGTTTGGCTTGGTTCTTAGCGGCACCAAGGATATCCGCATGCGCTTTGAGCAGATTGTTGTCAATGCGCCGCGCTCTCCAGTTGCAGCTGAAGCCATGCTAAAAATCGGCAGTATCCGCGAGGGGGACAAGGATTATGAGGAGGCGATTAAGGTTTATGACGGCCTGCTCAACCGCTATCCCAACTCCAAGGAGGCTGCCACGGCCGCCTATCTCTCATCCAAATGCCGCTACACACTCTCAGTCAAACACAGCTACAACGAAAACCGCTGCCGTGAGTCGATCGCCTTCCTGAAAGCCGCGTTACTGCGGCTGCCGGAGCATCCCGATCGGAAAGATCTGAAAGGCTGGCTGCTTGAGCTGACTGATCTGCTGATTGAGCAGAACTACCAGAGGGCGCTCTTTTATGACACGCAACGCTATAACAACACCGCTAAAGTTTCCGCCTACCGCCGCTTTCTGGCTGAGTTCTCAGACTCAAAATACGGCGAAACTGTTCGTAACCGGCTTAACGAACTCAACGCGGAACAACCCGGCAACCCCAAGTAATAAGGATCCAATTATGCGCAACCAACTCTATCATATCTTCCTCACCCTCTCAGCCCTGCTCATGCTGGCGGGCTGCGCCTCCTACCGGTTTACCTCCAAAGTCCCCGCTGAACTGCGCACCATCGCGGTGCCGGTCTTTGAGAATGAGAGCGACTTTCCGGAACTTGACGCGATTGTGACCCAATACACCCTGCGCGAATTTCAGCGCGAGGGAACATTTAAAATTAAAAACACCGAGGATGCCGCCTACAAGCTGATCGGGTGTGTTACGCGCATAACTCCACGTGCGCTCAGCTATAACCGTAACTACAACTCCCGTACATCCGAGTATCAGCATTCAGTTGTGGTTAAGATCTCGCTGATCGAGAGGAGCTCGGGAAAGATCCTGATTGATGACATGCCTGTGCGGGCTAGAACCTCGTTCCTAACCCAGGGCGACATGCTGACCGGTATGCAGAATGCGTCGCCACGCGTGGCGCGCGAGCTGGCGCAAAGCATTGTTGACACCGTACTGGCGCAGTGGTAAACGCATGAGCAGACACAAAACAGAGGAGATTGAAAGAGCGGTGCTGGCTCAGCTGGTCCACTCCAGGATGGATCCGTTTGAAGCCGCCGACTCCCTGCAGGAGCTGAGCCGCTTGGCAGACACCGCTGGTGTGCTGGTTTGCGATCAGATCACCCAGAACCGCCCCAAACCCGATGGCGGGAGCCTCTTTGGCAAAGGTAAGGTGGAGGATCTCAAAAACCTGCTGCACGAAAAAGAGGCCAACATCGTTATTTTTGATAACCCGTTGAGTGCCTTCCAGCAGTTCAATCTGACCAAAGCGTTGGAGGCGCGCGTGATGGATCGCACAGAGCTGATCCTGCAGATCTTTGCCCGCCGCGCCCGCTCTGCTGAGGCGCAGACCCAGGTGGAGCTGGCCCAGCTGCAGTTTCTGCTCTCACGCATCCCTGTAACAGCCGCCCAGCAGCGTTTCAAAGGGGGCATTGGCATGAAAGGCCCGGGCGAAAGCCGCCTGCAACTGCGCAACGCCCCCATGCGCAAGCGCGTCACTGAACTCAAAAAAAAGCTGGCTGAGATCCAAAAGCGCAGTGTGGCAGAGGCCGCCGTGAAGCGAAAGTGGCCGGTGGTCTCGCTGGTGGGATACACTAACGCCGGTAAATCCACGTTGCTCAATGCGCTTGCCCCGCGCTCCGAAGCCTATGTGGACGACCGGCTCTTCGCCACACTCGACACCAAGACCAGGCTGGTCTGGCTTCAGCAGAACAAACAGGTGCTGCTCACCGACACCGTGGGTTTTATCCGCAATCTCCCGCACTCCCTGATCGCCTCCTTTAAATCCACCCTGGATGTCGCGGTTCAAGCCGACCTGCTGCTGATTGTGGTTGACGCCTCCTATCCGCATGTCAACGACCACCTCAAGGTCTGCTACGAAACCATCAAGGAGATCGGCGCCGCCGAGGTTCCCGCGCTGCTGATTCTCAATAAATGCGACAAAGGCAGCTCTGACAGCGCGGTGCTGCATGTCACCGAACAGTATCCGCAAGCCATACCAGTCTCAGCCAAGAGCGGCTATGGACTTGAAACTCTCAAACAAAGCATCGTTCAGGAGCTCCAAAAATGCTGCACATTGTGGCAACTCCCATCGGCAACCTCCAGGACCTAAGCCCGCGCGCGCTGGAAACTCTGAAGAGTGCTGATCTGATTGCGTGTGAGGACACACGCCGCACCTGGGCGCTGCTAAGCGCCTTTAACATCCCGCGTCCGGAGATGCTCTCCTACCGTCAGGGCAATGAGGAGCGGGCTGGTGCGCGCATTATTCAGGCTGTGCGGGGCGGACGCGTGGTGGCGCTCTGCTCTGATGGCGGCTACCCCGGGATCAGCGATCCGGGCTACCGCCTGATACGACTGGCAGTGCAGGAGCAGATCCCCTTTGATATCATCCCCGGCGCATCGGCGGTCACGCTGGCGCTGCTGACCTCGGGTCTGTCCACCTCCAGCTTTACCTTCAAAGGGTTTCCGCCGCGCAAACCCGGTGCGCTGGCCCGGTTTTTTGAGGAGGAGGCTGCCATGCCCCACACCCTGATCTGCTTTGAGAGCCCCTTTCGGATTGCCAAATCACTGCAAGCCGCACGCGACAGCATGGGCGACCGTGAGGCGGCCGTCTGCCTGGAGCTGACCAAAATCCATGAGCGGGTTGAGCGCGGCTTTCTCTCTGAACTGATCCCTCTTTTTGCGGGCGGCAAAACCAAAGGCGAGGCCGTGCTGGTAATTGCCGGCAACAACCCCAAGTTCACCCGACAGGAGGGTGACGGGGATTGAGGATCATGAATTGCAGTTTTAACCTGGGACTAAACTTTTTATCTTTTCCACTTGCAATTAGAACCATAAATGTTCTATCCTGTTAACCCCATTACGGAAAGGTTTTGATTTATATGAAGAAGGACATTCATCCAAATTACGAAGAAGCTACCATTACATGCGCTTGCAGCAATGTGATTTCAACACGCTCAACAAAAAAAGAGATGCAGGTGAACGCTTGCGCAGCCTGCCACCCCTATTTTACAGGTCAAAAGACAATGATCGACACAGAGGGCCGCGTCGACCGCTTCATGAAGCGTTACAGTATTAACAAAAGTTAAAGCAACTTTCCGTTCAATCAGATTTAGTCGCGCCCATAACTCGAATGATTGAAGGGTTTTTCATGTGTTTTTTCTCTTGGCTGCAACTCAGGGTCTGGGTCGCTATTGGAATCACTATCAGAAAGCGGAAAAAAACAACTCCGACTCCTGACTCCTGACCCCTGACTCCTGCCCCCTGACCCCTGACCCCTGAACAGTTGTCATTTTCACATGATTGACAAAACACATATCGCCAAGGTGCTGAGCAAAATCCAGACAGCCGAGGATGCCCTCTCTGATCCTGCTGTGATGGGTAATGCCACGCTCTATCGCAAAAAGGTGCGCGAACACGCCGCTCTCAAAAAACTGGAGAGCGTTTCGCATGAATACTTCCGGCTGCAGCGGGCCCTTGAAGAGAACCGCGCCATGGCGGCGGCTCCGGAGATGGAGCCGGAGCTGGCCACCATGGCCTGCGAGGAGATTGAGTTGATCGAGCAGCGACTCCCTGAGGTTGAGCGCGCGGTTTTGGCCGGGCTCCTGCCCCCTGATCCCGTTGACCTGCGCAACGCCGTGGTGGAAATCCGCGCCGGCACTGGAGGCGATGAGGCAGCCCTCTTCGCGGCCGTGCTGTTCCGGATGTACTCACGCTACTGCGATGAAACAGGGTGGAAAATCTCAATTATCGATGCCCATGAAACAGAGCTGGGTGGTTACAAAGAGATCGTTTTTACAGTCATTGGCGATGGCGCCTACAAGAAATTTAAATTCGAAAGTGGTGGACACCGCGTGCAGCGTATCCCTGAAACCGAGACCCAGGGGCGCATCCACACCTCCGCGGCCACCGTGGTTGTCTTCCCCGAGGCTGATGAGGAGGATGAGCTGCATATCCCTGAGAGCGACCTCAGGGTTGATATTTTCTGCGCCAGCGGACATGGCGGCCAGGGGGTGAACACCACTTACTCCGCCATACGAATCACCCACCTGCCCACCGGTCTGGTGGCACAGTGCCAGGATGAACGCTCCCAGCACCGCAATAAAGAGAAGGCCATGAGCGTATTGTGCTCCCGCATTCTCGACCAGCAGCGCATGGCTGAGGAGCTCAAACATGGCAAGACCCGTCTTGACCTGCGCGGTTCAGGCGACCGCAGCCAGCGTATCCGCACCTATAACTTTCCGCAGAACCGCATGACTGATCACCGCGTTAACCTGACACTCTACAGCCTCGACCGCATTGTCGAGGGCGGCCTGGACGCTCTCTTTGACGCACTGCAAAGCCATGACATGGATCAGCGCCTGGAGGTTGAACTGGGCATGCCGGCATCCTAATCCCCGCGGCAATGCACACTAAAGCAGCGGGCTCTCAACCATCCAGCCCTCAATCAGGGCTAGTAACTTGCGCAAATCGCATAACCTTATGCGGTTGCACCGCATAGCAGCTTTAAGTGGCCACAGCGCTCAACAGGCTTGACGCAATGCTGAAGTAGATCAAGACCCCGAGAATATCGGCCAGCGATGTTACCAGCGGAGCACTGGCAGTTGCCGGGTCGACTTTCATCCTTCTGAGCAGAAAGGGCAGAGCCATGCCCATGACACTGGTGATCACGACCACAACCATCATGGAGAGCGCGACCACAATGCCGATCGTCAGCCCTGATCTCCACCATGCCAGCACAAATGCAGCACACGCCATTGAAAATCCAAGTCCAAGAGCAACAAAAACTTCTCTCCAGAAGATCCTTGCAAAATCAGAGGGAAAGACCTCGCCCAGTGCTAGACCGCGAATCACCAGCGTGGCTGACTGCGAGCCGGCGTTACCCCCGGAGTCAATCAGAAGCGGCAGGAAGAAGACCAATGTGACGCTCGAGGCAATCAGTGTCTCAAAGTGGGCAATCCCTGCACCGGAGAATAGATTGACGAATACCAGTGTCACCAGCCAGGGGATACGGCTGCGATACAACGACATAAGATTGGTGTTCAAGTATCCTCGCACCAGCGGACGAACTGCGGCGCCTTTGTGAAAGTCCTCGGTGGCCTCCTCTTCCGAGATGTCAAGAATGTCATCAACCGTGACAATCCCAAGCATCACGTTGTCAGCATCCACAACCGGCAGAGCGTAAAGATCGAATTTTTTAAAGACCTTGACCGCCTCCTCCTGATCCTGAAGCGAGTGCAGGGCGACAAACCGACCATCCATAAGCTTGCTGACGGGGGTCGACGGCTGGGCCAAGATCATTGTGCGCAAGGCGACATCATCGACCAGCCGGCCCTGGTCGTCGATGATATATACCATTGCGATGGTCTCAGAGTCGGTCCCGGTGCTGCGGATGTGCTGCAGGGCGTGCTCACAGCTCCACTCCGGCGAGGCTGTCACAAAGCGATTGGTGATCAAACGGCCAACACTGTTCTCAGGGTAGCTCAGCAGCGTGAGCGCTTCCTTGCGGTCGCGGTCACTCAACAGCCCCAGGAGCCTTTGAGTGACATGTGCGGGGAGTTCCTCAAAAAGAGCTGTCCGGTCATCAGGAGGAAGCGCGGTCAGGATGTGGCGCGACTCATCCCCTGCCATATGCCCCAGCAGCATCTCCTGCTCAAAGACCTCCAGCAAAGAGAAAACCTCGGTGGCCATACGCCGCGGCAGCAGGCGAAAGATCAATACGCAATCCTGTTCGCGGGCGACTGTGAGCAGTTCAGCTAACTCCGGAGCCGGCTGCGCAGCCAGGAACACCCGCAGGTCTTTCAAGCGATTGGCCTCAATCATCTCAATAATATCCGGCAAAAGCAGGCGATGAAGTGCTGTGTTGAACGTGCGCTGCCGTGAAGAATCGGTTGCCTCGGCACTTGAGCCTGAGCAGTTGATGTTGAGCCACCGGCGCAGACGCAAACCAACTGCAGCGAGATCGGAAAAATTGACCAGGTCATGCTTGGAGGGATCCTTTTCCATCATTCTAACCAGGCGCGAGACCTCGCTCAAGTAGTCATGCTGCAACGCTGCCGGCACGTAATACATCAGCACCAGATGTACAGGCCAGTCGTCCTCATGATCGTATTCAATCCCCTCCGAACTCCATCCAACAGCACATATAAGGGTGTCGCCTTCAGGTACGCACGCATGCGGCATGGCGATCCCATATCCGAGGTAGGTGTTTGATTGCTCTTCCCGACGTGCGAGGGCCTCGCTAAAGCCAGCCCCCGGCTGAAAACCGGGCGCGGCTTCTATTTGCTCTTCCAAAAGGCGCAAGGCCTTCTTTTTGTCGGTTGTAGGCAGGGTAATCAGCCTGCCCGCCTGCAGTGCTTCCAGTAGTGCGTTGTTTGAAATCATGCCGAACTCTCGTCCTCTCTTACCGAACTCTTACTAGAGGTCATGGTTGTTATACAGTCATAGGTTAAAGCCCCATGTCCTCGTTCACCACCAGCACATGCAGGTCGGCGCCGGAGGGCTGGCTGTCGATAATAGTGGTGACATGACAGATGCGCTCCGGGGAGTCGCAGTCGTGACAGAAACCGCTCTCCGCGCAGGGGGTGTCGCGGTCGAGCCGGTGGGCATTGGCAGGGGCGGCCACAGCCTTAATGCGCTGGATCCCGTCAATGTAATCACCCTCAACAATCTTGTTGCGTCCTACCACCACAATTACTTGCGCAGGGCCGTAGATCATGGCTGAGACGCGATTGCCGATACCGTCAATATTGACCAGGCAGCCATCGGTGGTGGCAGCGTTGGTGCCGACGATAAAGAGGTCGCAGGTCTGCTGCTGCTGCATAATGGTCCACCGCTGCTCAGGGGTCAGATCCGGCAAACCGTGGTTGAGGAGATCTTTGCCTGCTTTGATCAGTGCGGAGGTGATTTGCAGATCCGCGACTGAGAGGGAGCCGCCAAACCCGATGCTCTGGGCCTGCTCTGCCGCCTGCAGAATGTAGTCAGCGGCCTGCTGCGCAGTTTCACAATAAACCGCTGTAAAGTGTTTATCGTTAAGGGCTGCAACCAGGGCTTGACACTTCTGTGAAGTCAGCCAATTGTTAAGTTCTTTGGTTCTTTCTAACATCTCTCTTCTCCGAAATCATACGGTCGTTAATATTCTTGGTTTTGTGCGTGCTTCCGCACACCGGCTACGCCAGGCAGCTCATACATTCACGCTGTTCACCATCAGTTTGACATAGCGTATCTTCTTTTCCGGGGCAAATTTTTTCACTGCTGCCTCAATCTCTTTCAAGCGCGTGCGGCGCAACTCAAAAAGCGCGGTGGATGAGATCACATAGACAAACAGAATATTGTTTTCCAGCTTGCCGGGAATGGTCTGCCGCGCAATCTCGGCATTGATGATCTGCGGCCACGCCTCCTTCAACTCATTAATCCAGCTATGCCCGGTAATGTTGAGCTGCTTCATCACCCCTTCCACCACGGTTTCCATGCAGGCTGGCTCGCGCCGCAACTCAGGGGCATCCGCGTCAATCGGCAATCCAGGGATGATATTCTCAAAAAGCTGCTTAACCTTGCGGTTGTACTCGTGATCGCGTGGTGTCAAACGGGGCCGCCCCGGGTTGGGGAGCGATTGAAACGCCCGCTCCTCCGCGGAGGTGGATTGGTAGATCGCCCTCATTTTACTGGCGGCATCCGGCCCATCCGGAAACTGGTATTTGCTTTCTGGCATGACTATATTGTATCATAGTCAGCATTGTTGAGTCACAGGTAAACTTTTCTTAACGGAGATTACAAATGAAAGCAGGCAATATGCTGATCGCCCAGAGCGGCGGCCCTTCGATGGTAATTAATCAAAGTCTAGCCGGCGCCGTGTTGGCAGCCCATAAACTAAAGGCAGTTGGGAAAATTTACGGGGCCCTGCATGGCATCCAGGGCATCCTGGATGAGAACTTCATTGATCTGCGTCAGGAGAGTGTGGCCACGCTCGAGGCCGTGGCCGCCACGCCCTCATCCGCGCTGGGCTCGGTGCGCCGCAAGCCAACCCCGGCCGACTGCCAGGCTATTTTCAAGGTTCTACGCAAGCTGGATATCCGCTACTTCTTTTATATCGGAGGCAACGACTCCGCCGAAACCGCTCATATTATCAACCAGGAGGCGCGGGCAGAGGGCTATGCGATCAGCTGCTTTCATATTCCTAAAACCATCGACAACGACCTGCGCGAAAGTGACCATACACCCGGATATGGCAGCGCCGCGAAATTTGTGGCCAGCGCCATCAAAGGCGATGACCTTGACAACCGCGCCCTGGGCGGGGTGAAGATTGATGTAATCATGGGACGCAACGCCGGCTTTCTAACCGCCGCCGCCGCCCTGGCCCGCACCGACGCAGATGACGCTCCGCATTTAATCTATCTGCCTGAGCGAACCTTTTCCATGGAGCAGTTTGTCGCGGATGTGAAAGCTGTCATGAAAAAACATGGTCGCGCCGTGATCGCGGTCTCTGAGGGCATTGCCGATGCTGACGGAACTCCGATCCTGGCCAAGTACACCAATGAGGTGGATTCGCACGGCAATACACAGCTCAGCGGCACCGGAGCGCTCGGCGATCTATTGGCGAACGAGCTGAAGTCCAAGCTGAATATCAAACGCGTGCGCGCCGACACCTTTGGTTATCTCCAGCGCTCGTTCCCGGGGGTGATCTCGGAGAGCGATGCCGCCGAGGCGCGCCAAGTCGGAGTGGCCGCAGTCAAAGCCGCGGTGGTTGATAACATGTCAAGCGGCTCAATTGCCATTAAGCGCAACAAGGGCGAACCATATGCTGTCACCTATGAGCCTGTGCCACTGCACAAGGTGGCCAAAGAGACCCGCCACATGCCAGCCGCGTATATCAATAAAGCAGGCAATTATGTGACCAAAGCCTTTATCGAATATGCGCGCCCGCTGGTGGGGCCGCTGCCGCCATGCGAGCGCTTCGCGCAACTCAAGAAACACTGAGGAACCTAACGCAGCATAGCCGCCTGTCTGCGTGCTACGCACAGGTAGACAACAGATTTTTCTACCCCTCTAAAATAACGCAGCAATCTTTGTGCTCTTTGTGCTCCTTGTGCTCCTTGTGGTTACAAAACGCACCATTTTTCCTCACAGAGCTTTTTAGATATTTGTAAGAGTTGTCGCACATGTAGTAGCCGCTCTACGGGCGGCATTGTGTTCTTTGAGGTACAATCAAACGCTCACTTAATGGCTCGTATCTTGAGCTTTATCACGCAGACGCAGCCGTCGACCTCATCCTGAAACTGGGTCGCCACCGTCACAGCCAGGTGGGTGCGCGGCCTTTCAAAGCTGCCGCCTGTACTGAGCCCCTCCTTCCAGACCGGGTTGACTCCTGAGAGTATTTTCAACCGGTTGATCACAGTCTGCGCCTCAGGAATGCAAGGGGGCGGATGGGCGCTTTGACTGTTAAGGTCACTGCCGGGCAGAGGCCGACGCGTGTCAATCTTCAGCTCTGTGCGCGAGCTCTGCAACATATAGGTCAGCAGCCACTCAACGTACTCTGTCGGGTTGGGTTTCTGTACAATAGGCTCGGCTTTTTTGAAAAAACTCATTAGTCCCATGGTGCTCCTTTAGTTAATGGCTAGTGGCCGGTGGCTGTGTTCGTGGTGTGCCCGGCTGGCACAGGGTTTGCGGTGCAGGGCGCGAGGTATTGAGTATGAGCTAGTTAAAAATAGCTAAATCAAAGAACGCTACGCCCTCTGCCTCTACCTTTTTGCTGCTTTGGGGACAATATAATAACCTGTTGGCCGGAATATGCCAACTAAAATCTAAAATTTAAAATCACAAATCCAAAATTCTCCAGAGTGAAATCAGTGCCTGTCCCTAAACGGTGTTAAGTGAAATCAGTGCCTGTCCCTATGAAATCAGTGCCTGTCCCTAAACGGTGTTAGGACTACGACCAAGTGATCAAGTTATAGGCGAAAATGGCCGAGTTATAGCAAGACAATGCAGTGCGTTATTTTTTAGGTAAAAAATGAGGCATCCCCTGGAAGCGCCGACGTCCCCGTCGGCATCGCTGAGAACAAAGCCGACGAGGACAGCGGTGCTCCCGGGCAGCAACTTGCTCATGACGTAATAAACCGGAAACAACTCGGCGGTCGGCTGCATCCAGGCCACTGGACATAGACGTGAAAAACTTAGTGTTTTTTGCCTTATTTTCTGAACCATAGTTCGTTTTATATTTGCACTTTACGCGCGCGTGTTGCGTGGTTAGTGCCCACCATGAGTGAAGACTAAAAGCTTAGTTTGTTTTCCTGTACCCGTTTTTTAACCACGAAAAGCACGAAAAGCACGAAAGGGGTGCGCTTTGTAGGGGTTTCTCACAGAGGCTCAGAGAACACAGAGCGCAAAGTATGTTACTCTGAGAACGCTGCATGGCACGCCGTAGCCTTGGCGTAGGAGGGTGCCTCTGTGAGAGATAAAAAATTGTTTGCGGCCATGCTGCGCTAGGTTCCTTGTGGTTTCAAAATTAAAGTGCAACCATTTTGACCCCCTATGTCCAGTGATCTGGCATCGGGCAGGGTTTGTGGACGGGGTAATTCGACTGTCAGAGGCATCGGAGTCGGGGTCGGGATCGGAATCGGCCCTGTATGCCCTTTGATACCGATTCCGATAGCTACCCCGACCCCGAGTTGTAGTCAGGGCGAAGTTGTAGGGCGACTGGACGTGAACGCGCCGGCAAAGCGACAGTGCGGTGCAATGCGAGCCGTTTGCAAGAGCGGTTGTTTGATGTCGCTCATAGAGCGACTACTACACATGCCATGCGCTTTGAATTGCAAGCCGTCACGCAAGCCTTGCCATTCGGTGTAGTAGCCGCTCTATGAGCGGCATTGCGCCCCGCGTTTCATTGCATGTTACCAATCGCCGGACAGAGAACAAAGAGCGCGCCCTTTGCGCATTTTCAGTATGTTGGAAACCTTCGTGTCCTCACTGTAACATCGGGTCGTCCAGCTTGGATATCGCCTCAATCTCCGCTTCAGTCAAGGCAAAGGGATCACCTGGATCGGCCTTTGCCGCGTAATCGCGCAGACTTTTTAACAGCTCCTGCTTCTCAAACTCCATCTGCAATCCGCTGCTAACCCTGATCTCAACTGAAGCGGGAGGGGCCTCGGAGTCGGTGGTGTTACTTTCGAATGCCTCTCTTCCAACCCGCGGCGGTGCGGGCGGGAGCGAAGATTCATTCAACGCCGGGTAAGCGTAGCTCGCCGCCCGAGTGGGCGGGCTCTTCTTGCCGCAACCTGAGAGCAAGATTAGGCTGATCAATAAAACAGAGTTTTTCATCCCTCCCACTCCGTCCACTCCAGCTGATCAACCAGTTTGG